>NZ_BJCE01000264.1:0-7144 GCF_005402885.1 Sphaerospermopsis reniformis | reverse complement strand
TATTACCTATTCGTAGTGTGGGCGTAATGGGTGATAAAAGAACCTATGCTTACCCCATAGTTTTACGGATAGTCACCAGTGAAGATGGAATGACAGCAGACTGGGCGCGTGTACCTTATGATGTGTTAGAGGCAATTTCTACCAGGATCGTTAATGAAGTGAAAGGTGTTAACCGTGTGGTGTTTGATATCACCTCCAAACCACCTGGAACTATAGAATGGGAATAGGTGACAGTTGACAGGTGACTGGGGAAGAAAATTTTAGATTTTAGATTTTAGATTTTAGATTGGAGTTAACAAAAACAATCCAAAATCCAAAATCCAAAATCCAAAATCCAAAATCCAAAATACATAACTCCTGCCTCCTGCTATAATATAAGAAACTTGGTAATATTAAATCTAGTGAAAATGAAATTATCAAGAATGTAAATTGAGGCTAGTATAAATATGACACAGGAATTAATAGACCTCAGAAATAGTATTTTAGAACAGCGTTATACAGATGCGTTAGCTATAGTAGACGAATTAGAGGGAATGAGTAGACAAGCAATTTTTAGGAATATCCAATCATTCCTAGTAAGATTAATAATTCATTTGATTAAAAATCAAATAGAAAAACGCTTAACTAATTCTTGGGCAAATTCAATTCGTGGTTCAGTTAGAGAAATAAAAAAAATAAATTTACAGGATAATAAAACCTCCTATTATGTGAAAATAGATGAATGGCAACCAATTTTAGAAGATGAATTTGAAGAAGCCATTAGAGATGCCAGTGAAGAAGTAATAAATGGTATTTACAGCCCCTTTCAACTGACAGAAATGGTAGATAAAGAACAAATAATTGAACAAGCAGAAAATTTATTAAGACTCACTTATAATTACTCAGTTAAAGAGTTGCCAGCAGTCATTGATAATTATTTAACTCAATTACCAGGTGGTGAAAATTGGAAATTAGGAAAAAAATAAAATTAACTCTCTTACCTTTGCGTTATTTGCGGTTTAATCATATCAAGACCTGATAGAACTTGAAGAATATTTGATTAACTATTTCCTACCTCTTAAAAAATACTTTTTCAGCAACCCCTAATTATGTATGATTTCATGTATGATTCAATCTTATGAACAACAAGGAAATATCATATTTCATGGTGACACAATTAACGTTTTAAAGAATCATATTTCCTCAGAATCAGTAGATTTAATTATTATTGATCCGCCTTATAATATAGGTAAAAAGTTTGGTGATTTTCATGATAAATGGGAATCTGAAGCAGAATATTTAAATTGGTCCTATCAATGGTTAGATGAGTGTGTTCGTATTCTCAAACCAAATGGCACAATTTATGTAATGTCTAGTACCCAAGCAATGCCTTATTTTGATATTTACTTGAGAAAAAAATTAACTATTCTCAGTCGGATAATATGGCATTATGACAGTTCGGGAGTTCAAGCTAAAAAATACTTTGGTTCAATGTATGAACCCATTTTATATTGTGTGAAAGATAAAAATAACTATACTTTTAACGCAGATGATATCAAAATTGAAGCAAAAACTGGTTCACAACGTCAATTGATTGATTACAGAAAATCTGTTCCCACTGCTTATAAGACAGAAAAAGTTCCTGGGAATGTTTGGTATTTTTCTCGTGTGAGATATAAAATGAAAGAATATGAAAATCATCCTTCACAAAAACCAGAATCATTAATAGAAAGAATGATGTTAGCAAGTAGTAATGAAGGAGATTTAATACTTGATCCCTTTGCGGGGACTTTTACAACTGCTGCTGTAGCTAAACGTTTAGGAAGAAAATCTATTAGTATTGAACTGCAAGAAGAATATTTAAAAATTGGTTTAAGACGAGTTTTAGCATGGACAGAATATCAAGGAGAAAAACTTTTATAAAACCAAAAAAATCAAATATACAGGAGTAGAATGACTAATAATCAATGGTTAATAGGTAAAGAATTTCGCTTTGAGGCAGCACATAAGTTACCTTACCATGACGGCAAATGCGCCCGGTTGCATGGACATAGTTGGCGTGGAGTCGTTTATATATCTGCTAATACCTTAGTGCAAGAAGGTGCTAAACAAGGAATGGTGATGGACTATTCAGATCTTAAAAAATATCTCCAACCCTTACTAGATAATTATTTAGATCATTATTATTTAAATGAATCTACGGGTTTGGAATCACCAACCAGTGAAGCAATTGCGGCTTGGATATATGAGAAATTAGAGGAAGCGGGATTACCAGGATTAACAGCAGTGAGAATTGATGAAACTTGTACATCTATCTGTTTGTATTCTAAAAATCGCAGATCAGGCTGGTTAAATTCTGGTGAAAGTTTGAATTTACTGCTGTCTCGTGAAAGTGATGATGACGGTGATGTTAATTTAACAACCATCATTTAACTAGAAATTGGCAATTTAATGGTGAAAGTAGCGCCCTTATCCACACCAGGACTAGAGGCTTCAATTGTACCTCCGTGTAATTCTACTAAATGACGAGCGATCGCTAAACCTAGTCCTAAACCGCCTTTTTTATGATTGCGTTCACCTATGGTGGAGGATAGCCCATCGCATTGATGATAGCGTTCAAATACGAAGGGTAAAAACTCTGGACTAATACCAATTCCTGTATCACTAACCGTAATTTGAGTATATTTGAGTTTTGTAACTTGATCGTCAACCAGTGACAGTTTCACTTTCACCCTTCCCCCGGAAGGAGTGAATTTAATAGCATTGGCAATTAAATTACCCAAAACTTGCAGTAAGCGGTGAGCATCTCCCCTAATAGGTGGAATTGACTCAGCAATTACTGATTCTAGGAAAATATTTTCAGCTTTTGCAGTTGGATAAGCAGTTTCTATAGCTGTATTCACAATAGACACCAGATTAACTTGACTGACTTCAAGCTGTAGCTTGCCCCGTAGGATGCGGGAAATATTCAGCAAGTCTTCCAAAAGTTTGGCTTGGGAGTGAGCATTTCGTTCAATAATTTCTAAGGCACGATTGATAGTATGTGTATCTAAAGGCCGAGTTCGCAGTAAGTTTGCCCAACCTAAAATTGCATTGAGTGGCGATCGCAAATCATGGGATACCATCGCCACAAAGTCATCTTTTGCTTGGTTCGCTTGTTCAGCTTCCAGACGGGCAGCTTTTTCCATTTCTAAAAGCCGGACACTTTCTGCCTCCAACTGCTTGCTATCTTCAATATCTGTACTCGTCCCAAACCACTTGACAACCCTTCCCCACTCATCCTTAATGGGTACTGCTCTCACTAAATACCAGCGATAAACGCCATCATATCTTCTCAAACGCTTTTCAAATTCATAAGGTTTCCCTGTCTGTAAAGCTGTTAACCATGCTTCCATCACAATGGGAATATCATCTGGATGCACTATTTTAGTCCAGCCATATCCTATCACTTGCTCAAGGGTTTGTCCTGTAAAATCTAGCCACCTTTGATTGACATGAACGCATTCACCCTGAGTATTCGCTATCCACACCAATTGAGGTATGGCATCAGATAAGTAACGGTATGATTGTTCACTTTGGCGCAATGCCTCTTCAGTTTGTTTGTGTTGCGTTAAATCCAGAACAAAGCAGACACTATAGCCATTTTTTTCACCTTCTATCAAGGCAATTGCTAATAGCACTGGTATACGAGAACCATTTTTGTGAAAATACTGTTTTTCAAAGGGAGTGCAAATTCCCAAAGTTTGTAGTTCTTGAATTTTTTGTTGGTCTAGATTTTTGTATTCTGAAGGTGTCATCATATCCCAACGAATACTGCCATTTGCAAATTCTTCACGGGTGTAGCCCAATATTTTCAGAAAGGCATCATTAGCTTCATAAATTTGCCCACCGATGTCACCAAAATAGATACCAACTATATTAGATTCGACAATTCTGCGGAATTTGGCTTCACTTTGCCGCAACCGTTCCTCTGCTTGTTTTTTTTCAGTGACATCTCGCCAAGAAACCACACAGCCATCTTTCATTTTGGCAATACGAAAATCAAAATATCTAGCTAATTGCTTCTGTTTAGATTTGCAGATAAATTGTTGGGATTCTTTCATTACAGGATTGCCTGTTTCTATAACTCGGCAATATTCATTAAATATACCGCTAGTTCGATAAGCAGGGAGTATTTCACACAGTCTTTTATCTATTATTTCTTCTTTTGTGAGTCTGTGACATTCACAAGCTGCTGCATTTACATAATCAATGCGGAAATCAATTATTTCACCGTTTTGGTTGCGAATGGCCGAATAAATGCCAAAGCAATCGAGCATATTTTCTACAGAAGTACGAAAACGCTCCTCACTGCGTTGTAATTCCTGACTTAAATTAACGTTTTTAATAGCTGAATTGACGGTTGAACATAAGAGTTCTGCTGTTGTTTTACCTTTGACTAAATAATCTTGAACACCACTTTTTATAGCTTGCACAGCAACCGCTTCATTGCCATACCCTGTTAACATAATTACTGCTGGTATATTGCCCTGAGTTTGCTGTTTTAATTCTGTAATAAATTCTAATCCATTTAAGTCGGGTAACACAAAATCTAATAAAATTCCATCAGGTTGAAACTGCCGACATAAAGCTAATGCTTCCTGTCCCAATTCTTCTTCAAAAATTGTGTAGATATATTCCTGATCCTGCTGGAGATAACGACGATAAACTTGGCGATCTTCAGGGGAATCATCAACAATTAAAACAGTTCGTGGTTGCACCATAGTTATTAGTTAAAAGTCTCAGGAAGAATGACAATATCTAGCCAATAGGTTAAAAAAACTTGAATAGTTTTGATTAGTCTTTTGATATCTATAGGTTTCAAGATATAACTAGCAACCGAGTATTGGTAACATATATCAATATCCTTGGGATTAGAAGAAGTGGTGAATATAACGACAGGAATTTTTTTTAAATTTTCATCCTGTTTAATTTGTTGTAAAACTTCTCTACCATCAGTTCCTGGTAAATTCAGATCCAGTAAAATAATTGCTGGATGGGGATAAGTTTGGATGTCACCATATATGCCATTATGATATAGGTAATCGAGGGCAGTAAATTACTAATGAGATGATTACTAATGATATTGTTCTGATTTATTTGATTCATAATTTATGATTATACTTACTGATAATTATGGAAAATCAATGTATAAATTATCTACACACAAAGGACGTAATAAAATACATTGGTAGAGAATTTAGAAATTTATTTTTTTACACAATTTTTTACAATCTTTGTTTATGGAAAATCTATTGAATCATATTAATATTATACCGAATCAAGGCAAAAATTTTGTGTTTTTGGAGCAGGGTTTAAATCTCCGTACAATAAGCCTCCTGCCTTCTGCCTCCTGCCCCCTGCCTTCGTTAAGTTGCTCCATTTTCAAAGGTAATACTTTCAGATTTGTATGCTGGTGGCTCAACATGAATTAAAATTCTCACTGGACTAAAGCGTTGTTGTAGTTGACTTTCTACTTCTTCGGTAATATTATGAGCAGTTTCTACATCTGGTGCATCTACTATTAAGTGCATTTCTATAAAAACTTGACGACCCAAAACACCACGAGAAGCGATATCATGGCAATTAATTACTCCAGGAACAGAAATTGCGATCGCATGAATAGCTTCAGGTGCGATCGCTATCTGATCCACCAACCAAGGTAAATTCTCTTTTAAAACTGACCATCCACTCCAAAATACTAACAAAGCTACGGGAAAAGCTAACACCACATCTAACCATTGAAAATTTAACCACCAAATTCCTATTAACCCCCCCAACACAGAAATAGTCACCCACACATCACTCATGGTATGTGTAGCATCAGCAATTAAAATTGAACTACCTACCCGCCTACCAACATTACGTTCATAGAACGCCACAAATATATTTACTCCTAATACAATTAGCAATAACCACAACTCAGAACCCGATATTTTCACAGTTGAACCACCTTTAATAATTCTCTCAATAGCTCCTTGGAGAATTTCAAAACAAGCTATACCTAAAAACGCCGCTATTCCTAAAGCTCCCACAGCTTCAAATTTATGATGTCCGTAGGGATGCTCTCGATCTGGACGGGGGGAAGAAAATTTACTAGCAACTAATCCTAAAACATTATTGGCGCTATCTGTCACACTATGCAATGCGTCAGCCAACAAACTCAGAGAACCTGTTGAGTACCCCACAAATGCTTTGAGTCCCATTACGAATAAATTGAGGAGCAGAGTAATAATTAAAACTTTTTTAACTTCCGCACGGTTATCGTAAGTCATAGCACATTGATCATATCACGATCTATAATTTCTATTTTAAGACCTAAAGCAAAAATAAACACAAATAAAATGTATCAAAGTCTTACGCAGTAACGAATATTCTTCTCCATAAACTCTCAATTTTTCGCCCAATTATTGAGATTAATTTTAAATAAAGTCAGCTAAAATCCCATACTCATAAAAAAATTGTCAATTGTCAATTTTCAATTGATAATATATGTAATTACTAAGAAGTTTTAATCAAAAAGCCCTATGTCTTCTACCCCTTTAACATTAAATCTAGGAGATGGTTCTATATCTTTTAGTTTCTCACCCGCAGCAGCAAGAGAACTAAAAGCAGCAATAGATCAATTAATGCTCAGTCTCAAAGCTGTTGCAGCTAAACCTACACCTGGTAGTAAAGTTACTCCCCAACCTCCTTTAGAGTATCGCTACACAGGAGAGGTATTTTTAGAAGTTTTTTGTAATCCCAATATCTGGCCTACTCCCTTTGCAGCAAAAGTGCTGTTAACAGTTCGTAATGTTGGTATTCGCTTAACCACAGAAGCTGAACTCACTCGCATGATTGAGGATATTAACCAGTATTTAGAACAGGTGGGATAGGTGACTGGTGACTGGGGACTGGGGACTGGGGACTGGTGACTGGGGACTGGTGACTGGCGACTGGTGACTGGTGACTGGTGACTGGTGACTGGTGACTGGGGACTGGCGCCTGTGGACTGATGACTGGTTCCTGTAGCCCGTATCCCCTGTTCTGCTGCTTGGAGACTGGAGCCTCGATACCCTGGACTGGTTTCTGGAGACCGGATGCCGGGTTCTGGTTGCTGCGAACTCGTGAATGATGATCTGGG
>NZ_BJCE01000263.1:0-7152 GCF_005402885.1 Sphaerospermopsis reniformis | reverse complement strand
TATGTAATAATACCTGTTGACACAGTGCTAACCCTTGATTCCAAGCGTGTCTGGCTACTCCTGCGTGTTGCGCTAGTAGTGGTCGTTGTTGTTTGTTAACTTTGAGTTGGGTTTTGAATCCTAGTAGCATACAGTGATTTTACTGTAATTCTGTCACAAAGCAAAAGATGACAGGAAATTTTCAGTAAATGTAAGTATTTGTTAGTATTGGTTAAGAAAACAGTAACTAGCTACTAACCTTTTTTATTTGGTGTTATGGGTCTTGCTTTTGGTGCTTTTGCTGCTTATGCTGCTTATGCTGCGGGAGGTAAGAATAGACAAGCAGCTAAACATTACAAAAAAATTGCTAATGAATTAAGTGATAAATATACCAATTTAGAAAAAGGATATCATCAACTTACTGATGAAAATAATCAAAAGATTGGTGAATTAAATCAGGCTAGAGAAGTAATTGCACAAAACACACAAATTATTGATGAATTAACAAGTAGATATGACAATCTAGAGCAAGAATATCATCAAATAACTGATGAGAATAAACAACATCTTCATAATTTAGCTAATTCTCAAGAATTAATTACCAGAAATAAACAGGTTATCGGTGAATTAAATGATAAATTTGGAAATTTACAGAAAAAATATGATGAACTTATTAATGGAGATTTATTAGATGAGCCTAACTAACTATAATGCCATGTCTGATGCTGAATTAAAGCAATATTGCCTCAAACATCGTGGAGATAAAATTGCTTTTCAAACATATTTAGACCGAATCAATCAGCGTCCTCAGAGAATAATTGCTAGTTTCAATGATCCTGATTTTGATGAAAAAGTACAAGCAGCTATTCGTGAAAAACTAGAAAGAAATCGTCAAAATATGTAATAGTAATATTCTACTATTTGCAAAAAATTAGATTAAAATATTAACATTGCCTCAGTATTTCAGGAGAAAACCATCTGGTCTTTAACCGTGAAAGAACTAGAAGAAATACAGACAGCATATCCAGATTATCGCATGGAATTAGTAGATGGGAGTATCATTATTATGAGTCCGTCGGGTTATGAACCAGAAGAAGTAGGTACTGAGTTTGCGCGAATTTTAGGAAACTGGGTTAGACCTCGTAAACTAGTCCGTATAGTGGGTTCTAGTGCGGGTTTTAAATTACCAAATTCTGATTTACGTGCGCCCGATGTTTCTTTTGTTCGTGCTGAGAGACTGAAAATATCAACAGAAGATTATGCCGAATTAGTTCCTGATTTGGTAGTGGAAGTAAAATCTAAAACTGATTCTATAGATAAACTGAGAGAAAAGATTCAAGAATTTATTAAATTAGGTTCACAGGTGGGAATTTTAATTAATCCTAAAACTAGAACATTAGAAGTTTCTCGAAATGGTGAAACAGAAATTTTCAAAGATGGTGATATTTTAACATTGCCTGATTTATTACCTGGTTTTGAATTGGTCATTTCAGAAATTTGGCCTCCTGTTTTTGAGTAGTGTCGATAATTAGTCCTATATGTATTGTTTCTGCAATATTATTAATAATAATATCATCTTTAACCTAAAATTGAACACATCAGATATAATCAAATATAACAATACACAAAAATCAGCAGAGTATTTCCGTAGTATTTCAGGAGAAAATCATCATGTCTTTAACCGTGAAAGAACTAGAAGAAATACAGATAGCATATCCAGATTATCGCATGGAATTAGTAGATGGGAGTATCATTATTATGAGTCCGTCGGGTTATGAACCAGAAGAAGTAGGTACTGAGTTTGCATCTTTGTTAAGAAACTGGGTTAGACCTCGTAAACTAGGCCGTGTCGTGGGTTCGAGTGCAGGTTTTAAATTACCAAATTCTGATTTACGTGCGCCCGACGTTTCTTTTGTTCGTGCTGAGAGATTGAAAATATCAACAGAAGATTATGCGGAATTAGTTCCTGATTTGGTAGTGGAAGTAAAATCTAAAACTGATTCTATAGATAAACTGAGAGAAAAGATTCAAGAATTTATTAAATTAGGTTCACAAGTGGGAATTTTAATTAATCCTAAAACGAGAACATTAGAAGTGTCTCGTGATGGTGAAACAGAAATTTTCAAAGATGGTGATATTTTAACATTGCCTGATTTATTACCTGGTTTTGAAGTGGTCATTTCAGAAATTTGGCCTCCTGTTTTTGAGTAGTTTTGATAATGGAAATTGGCAATTAGTAAATAGACAACAATTACCAATCACCAATCACCAATTACCAATTACCAATTACCAAGTTTTAAGTTTTCAAACTCACACCAAACAGTATTGAACTGCAAATAGGTTGATTTTTGTGTTGATTTTGGTGTTGATTTTGGTGTTTATTTCTGTGCTTGGGTTTGAGAACCGGGAATAGTAACATCTATGGGTGTCACTGTAGCTGCTAACTGAGTTAATGGTGGTTTAATAGCGGTTTGATTTCCCACTACTAGGGTAACTAAATTTTCTGGTTTGAGGTATTTTCTGGCCACTCTTTGTACATCTGCTGTTGTGGTTGCAGTGACAGCTTTTTGATAACGAAACAGAAAATCAGCGGGATATCCATAATATTCGTAGCGCATTAATCGAGATAAAGTTTGACTGGGATCTTGAAAATTGAATACAAAAGAATTGAGGGTAGATTCTTTGGCATAATTTAATTCTTTTTCTGTTACTCGTTGATTTTGTATCCGTTTAATTTCTGTTTTCAATGCTTTCACAAACTGTACTGTAGCATCAGAACGAGTTTGTCCACCAGAAATAAACATTCCCGGATAATCGAAACGGGGACTCCACATACCATATACAGAATAAGCTAAACCTTGACGCGATCGCACTTCATTAAATAATCTTCCCCCAAATCCATTTAACACCCCATTCATGACACTTAATGCAGCATAATCAGGATTATCGAAAGTTCCCCCCAAATGTCCAATGAGAATATTACTTTGTGTGAGTTGGGGTTGATTAACAAAAAATACACCACCTAAATTAGCTGATGATACTTGCGGTAGTTGCGTTTTAGAAATATTAGGGTTAGGTTTCCAGTCACCAAACTTTTCTTGAATGAGCGATCGCATTTGTTTGGGGTTAAAATCTCCTACAATTCCCAAAATCATATTATTGGGATAATAATATTGCTGGTAGAATTTAACCACATCTTCACGGTTAATTTGATCCAGAGTTGCATATTCTACCGTGCGAGAGTACGGGCTTTCTGGACCATAGATTAATTTTCTAAACTCCCGACTAGCAATATCATCTGGATCATCATTGCGACGAGCAATACCACCCTTAACTTGAGTTTTAATCAAATCTAACTTTTCTTGAGCAAAAGCTGGTTCTCGCAACACTTCAGCAAATAACCCAAAAACCGTTTCTAAATCTTCAGTCAAACTGTCAAAACTAGCAGTACCAGCAGTTTCACTCATCTCTGTTTCAACAGAAGCTGCTCGTTGTTCCAGTATCTCATTTAATTGATCTGGAGAATTTTTGAGAGTACCACCAGTTCGCATCAGTGAACCAACAACATCCGCTAACCCAACTTTATCACCTGATTCCCAACGGCTACCAGTTTTAACCAGAGTTGTGCCACTGACTAAAGGTAACTCATGATCCTCAATTAAATAGACAACCAAACCGTTATCTAATACAAACCGTTCATATTTCGGTAATTTAATTTCCGACAAAGGAGTAAACTGTAAATCTGAATAATGCTTTGCTGCTGCCGTCGCTACCCAAGAAAAATTAAAAGTCAGCAGAAAAGCAATCACCAAAGCGGAAATAAACCGCCAACTCTTAGAAAACTTCAATGAAAACTTCAACTTCTTAACCTTCACATTTAACCTCTCTTCTTCCTTTGTGTACTTTGTGTACTTTGCGGTTCATAACTCTTATTTTGCAGGGAATAGGGAATAGGGAACGGAGCAGAAGGCAGGAGTTTTTTATTTTGGATTTTGGATTTTGGATTTTGGATTGTTTTTGTGATCTCCAATCTAAAATCTAAAATCTAAAATCTAAAATTTTCTTCCCCAGTCCCCAGTCCCCAGTCCCCAGTCCCCAGTCCCCAGTCCCTATCCTTGCTTCGACAACAACTTACCCACAGTGCGATTTTCTGGGGTAAAAGTTGCCTGAGCTACCCGTTGAATATCCGCAGGTGTAACTTTAGCAATATCATCCAATTGTTTAAACAAATTTCGCCAAGAGCCAGTTTTGACTTCATATTCCAATAATTGCTGCGCCATGCCCATATTAGAATCTAAACTGCGTAATAAACCCGCTCTAGCTTGGGTTTTCACCCGCTGTAATTCTGTTGCTGATACAGGTTCTGTTTTCAATTTTTCAATTTCTTTACCCAGGGCGATCGCCAATTCATCAACTGTATGTCCTGGTGCTGTCAGGGCATAAAATAACATTAAATTCCCATATTTATCACCAGGAAAACCACTCAGACCTTGAGCAGCTAAAGCTAACCGTTGTTTTTCAATCAAAGACTTATAAAGTCTGGAAGTGCGTCCATCACTTAATAAACTGGCCATAATGTCATAAACTGCATTATCAGGATCAGTGATAGCGGGACGGTGATAACCTTCAAAATACCAAGGTTGAGAAGATAACTCTACAGTAATTTCTCTGGGTTCATTTTGTTTCGGTTCTAAAGGAATTTTTGCCTGTGCTTTAGGTTTAGACTGATAACGTCCAAAGTAAATTTTGGCTAATCTTTTCACCTCATCCGGGTTAACATCACCGACAACAGCAATGGTTAAATTACTGGGAACATAATAATTATCAAAAAATTGTTTGACATTTGCTGGTGAAAGATTACGGATATCTTCGTCATAACCTATTACCGGTCTTCTGTAGGGATGGACCTTAAAAGCAGTATCCATAAATTTTTCTACCATGAAACCGACGGGAGAATTTTCTACACGCATCCGTCGTTCTTCTAAAATTACATCTCTTTCTTTATAAAACTCCCGAAAAACAGGTTCTAAAAATCGCTCTGACTCTAAAGACATCCACAGTTCCAATTTATTAGCGGGAAAACTGTAAAAATAACGAGTAGCTTCACTAGAAGTAGTAGCATTTAAACCTACACCTCCCGCTTGCTCAACAATTTTACCTATTTCGTTTTGCTTAACCAACTTCTGAGCCTGATTTTCTAATGATTTAAACTCAGTTTGTAGCTTTGCTAAGTCTTCTGTTTTATTTTGAGCTTTGGCGGTTCTAATTTGCTGATCTAATTGTTCTAACTGGTTTAATAATGGTTTTTCGGCTTGATAGTCTGTTGTACCAATGCGTTTTGTACCTTTAAAAGCCAAATGCTCTAAAAAATGCGCTACTCCTGTTTGGCCATCAGGTTCATCTATACCACCAACATCAGCATAGGTGACAAAGGAAACTACAGGGGCTTGATGTCGTTCTAAAACTATGAATTTCAGCCCATTATCGAGGGTAAATTCTGTTAACTCCTTCACCACCCGATCTAAATAAGGTTGAATGGAAGTTTGCTGGGGTTGCAGTGCTAAAGCTGCTGGGGTAGTGAAACTCACACCAAATATCAGCACCACTAAAGCAACTGCCAACAGACGACTGATAACATTGGAGAATGGAGACTTTTTCGTTTTATCCTTTAACCAATCCAAAATTCCAAATCTAAAATCCAAAATCGACTGTTTCATAGCAAAAATTAAAGTAAATTTACACTTCTTGAGAATTAGGTTAATTAGCAAACAGAGAGTTAATCTTATATTAAGCTTTCTGCGCTTTTTGGATTTGATGTTAGACAATATTGCTACAAGTCGTGTTCCTGAGATATAGCAATAACTACTATGCGAGTTTTTCATTCTCTCCCTCCCTCAGAAGCTCAAACCCGTGATCGCATTCTTCAGGCGGCACAGCGGTTATTTGCATCTCAGGGATTTGATGGTACTACAACCCGTGATTTAGCACAGGCCGCAGGTGTGGCTGAGGGTACGCTCTTTCGTCATTTTGCCAATAAAAAGGCAATTTTGGTAGAGGTGGCGACAAATGGCTGGGTGGAAATTCTCACAGATTTGTTGACAGAATTGAGTGAAATGGGTAGTTATAAAGCTGTAGCCCAGGTAATGCGCCGTAGAATGTGGAATATGCGGAAAAATGTGGACATGATGCGAGTTTGTTTCATGGAAGTGCAGTTTCATCAAGATTTGCGCGATCGCATTCAAACCGAAGTCATTGATAAAATGACAGATGTGGCAGAAGCATTTTTTCAAACGGCAATGGATAAAGGAATCTATCGCCAGATGGATGCTAAATTAGTGGCTAAGGTGTTTTTGGGAATGTTTGCGATCGCAGGTTTTTCTGATAATACCCTCATCGAACCCAACGCATCACCCCAAGAAATGCAACAGATGGCTGAAGGTTTGGCTGATATTTTCTTAAATGGTGTGTTAATTAAAGAGTAGGTGACTGGTGACTGGTGACTGGTGACTGGGGACTGGTGACAGGTGACAGGTGACAGGTGACAGTAAAAAGGGAATAGGAAATAGGGAATAATTATTTACCAATTACCAATTACCAATTACCTTTGCTTGTTGACTCCATTGTTGCACCAATTCCACAGCCGGACATAAATCACGTCGTTGAAAAGTTGCTACTTGCAAACGCATAATTTGCTGATGTAATTTATGGCTAGGAATTTCCGCCAATTGCACAACAGAAATGACACCCGCATGAAGCAATAAACCACAATATTGAGTACCCACACTGGGAAGACGTGCCAGATCCGCTAAAGCCACCCATTTATGAACATATTGAAGATTGACTTGTAATTTACTTGCTAATGCAAGTTTAGCTGCTGGTGTTTTCCCTTGTTTAACTAAATCCAGTGTAGTTTTAATATCACAACTTTGCAATTTTAAAAGTTCCTCTGGACTTAATCCTGGTAAATTTTCAATCGGCCAGTCACAAGGTTTGAAGACACTTTTATTACTTTTAATCTTTATCTGTTTAGTAGACATTGGGTAATTGGTAATTGGTAATTGGTAATTGGTAATTGGTAATTGGTAATTGGTAATTGGTAATTGGTAATTGGTAATTGGTAATTGGTAATTGGTAATTGGTAATTGGTAATTGGTAATTGGTAATTGGTAATTG
>NZ_BJCE01000262.1:0-7272 GCF_005402885.1 Sphaerospermopsis reniformis | reverse complement strand
GGAGATTGTTGTGGTGATCCTTGCTACGAAGCGGTCTTTTCTGACCAAGGTTGGGACGGTCTACCACTTCCTCTAACATACCTCTAAGATACAAGGTTGGGTTAAGCGATAGCGCAACCCAACAAAAGCTTATAAATGTTGGGTTTTGTTCCTCTAGTTACCAATCACCAATCACCAATCACCAATCACCAATTACCAATCACCTATTATGAATTAATTTCTCCTCTCACTAAAATTACTGTACTATCAACACCAGAAGCAATATTTTCAGGAATATTACCGTGAATTGCTTGTTGTAATAAACCCTCACGAGAAGCACCTAAAACTACAACATCAAAATCTTCTTTCTTGACTAAATTAATTACCCCTTCGGTAACAGAATCAGCTTCTATAGGTGTTGCAAAAACATTACTATGTAAATTGCGGTGTCGGATTAACTGACGAGTATATTCTTCTAAAAATTGCAGATTTGGTTTTAATTCCGATGGTTTAAATACTTGAGTGAGGCGAATTTCTGGCTCATTTCCTAATGTGACTAAAGCTGGTAATAATTTAATGGCTATAGGTGCATTTGGTCCCCCTGCCATTGGTACTAACCAACGGTTAAAATGGGGAGGTTCTGAATAATTGCCTAACTTCACAACAACTACATCACAGGTAGCTTGACGAATTATAGTGTCAACAACAGTACCAAAAATACGGCCGGGGGTAGAAGTATTTCCTTTCCAACCCATGAACATTAAATCTATATGACGTTCTTTGATTGTTTCTAAAATTGCTTGCCCAACATCATGGGCAACTCGTATTTGTGTATGAATAGGAATGTGCAATTTTTTGGCTAAAGCTTCCGCGTGTCTGAGTAAGCGACGACTTCTTGTAGTTCTGACTTCTGTTTCTGATGGGGAACTGTTACGGGATACTAAAATAATTTGTAAACACTCTAATTCATAATGGCGATCGCGGGCAATGGTAGCAGCCATTTGTAATAAAGTTTCTGCTGTATCTGGGTTAGCAAGTGTAACTAATAATCTACCTCTACCAATATTAGGCGATCGCGTTTGGTACACTACATAAGATGGTTCTGGTTGTGGTCCAGTCATACCATTTTTACAGTTCAGACGATCTGCTTCTGCTCTAATAATATCTGCACGAGTAATAATACCAATCAATTTTTGTTTTTCTACCACTGGTAAACGACTAATTTGATAACGATCCAGTAAATACAGTACATCACTCAAAGTTTGTGTCGGCTTAACTGTGATTGGTTTTGGTGTCATGATTTCCCTTAAAACTGTATGCCGGAAGGGGTAAATATTTTGTATATCTGATTGAGTAATAATTCCCACTAATTGATTTTTTTCTACCACTGGAAAACCCCGATGATGAGAACGAGAAAAGGCTTGAATTGATTCTTCTATAGACATTTCTGCCTCTAGAGTTTCTACCCGTTGCTGCATTACATCCTTGGCTGTTAATTCAGTTAATACCCCTTCAATTGGAGCATTTTTCTGAAGTTTGATCCCATTTAATAGTAAAAGTTTTTCATACAGTGAACCAGGTAAAACTTGATCCGCAACTAAATAAGAAGTGACAGAAACAATCATCAAAGGTAATACAAGATTGAAATCTGTCGTCATTTCAAAAATAATCACAATAGCTGTAATCGGAACTTTAGAAACGGCGCTAAAAAAGCCCCCCATTCCTGCTAAAGCGTAGGTAGTAGGAGAACCAAAACCCCACAGTTGAAACTCACAAACTCCAACTATATGACCTAAACAAGAACCTAAAATTAAACTGGGTGCAAATAATCCCCCTGGAGCGCCAGAACCAAAGGCAATTAATGTTAAAATAAATTGACTAATAAAAGTGATAATTGCTAACAAAAGATTCGGTTGACTGGCAATCATATACTCCCGCAAACCAGCATTATCACGATAATATTCCGGGAGTAAAGCCACAATTAAACCCGAAATCAAGCCAGCTAAAGCCACTCTTAAAGATAAGCTAATGTGTAATCTCCGATAAGTTTTAATACTGAATATTAAACCGTGATTAAATACAGCACCTAGCAACCCTGCCAACACACCCAACAATAAAAATATAGGAATTTCTTGCAGGGAAAATTGGCTAGAATAGTCCATTAATTCTAGGTTTAGTTGCAAACTTCCACCACCTAATAACCGGGAAATTACACCACCGATAAAACAGGCAATAATGGCAGTTCCTAAAGTTAGTCCTGATAAATCTTGGAGTAACTCTTCAATAATAAATAATACCCCAGCAATAGGGGCATTAAAAGCAGCGGATAAACCAGCACCCGCACCTGCGGCGATCATTTGGCGGCGATGTTCTGGGGAAGTGGGAAAAGTGCGACTCATTCCGGCCGCTAAACCTGCACCTACTTGGACCGTGGGACCTTGTCTTCCTAATGTGATCCCCGAACCCAAGGCAATGATAGCACTGAGTAACTTAATTAATGCCACTCGCCAGGATAACTTAATAGGAACATTGGCAAGACTAGCTTTAACTTGAGGAATACCACTACCAGCGGCCTCTGGTGCTAACCTTTGTACCAACCAACCTGCTAAAAAGCCAAAACTCATCCCAATTAAAGGTAAAGTTAGCCAAGCTGGTAAAAGTTGGGTACTGTGAACTCGCCATGTTCCCAACCAACCTGAACCTTGTTTAAGTAATACTGCTGATAAAGCCGCAATAATTCCTATGACACAAGCTTCAATATTGGCATAGCCCATTGAAGATATTGCTAAACTTTTTTTGGACTGCCACAAGTTGCGAAAACGCTGGGTTAGTATGTCCGGGAGAATCATAATTTAAAATTTAAAATTCAACATTCAAAATTGAAAAATAACCTCCATAAATCATAATTCTCTATAATTGGTGATTGGTGATTGGTGATTGGTGATTGGTAAAATTATTAGCTATTCTCTCTTACCTTCTTACTGTCACCTGTCACCTGTCACCTGTCACCTGAAATCAACTATTTTTCCCAGTTGTAGAAAGTCCTTCCACTATCAAAGATGGAGTATAACAAGAACCATTCCAATCTGCATCCCCACCGAGTTTAACTATTTGTTTGAGGGCTGTGTAAACATTGCCGGCGACCATTGTATCTTTAACTCTACCAATTATTTGACCTTTTTTTACCAAATATCCCAAATCAATATTGATAGAAAAATCACCAGAAATTCCTCCTCCTCCTCCTAGCATTTGATCGACTATTAAACCTTCATCCATATCTTGAATTAATTCTTGTAACGTTGCTTTACCAGGTTGGATGAGAAAGTTAAATAAACCAGGGGTGGGATAACTACCCAAACCAGGGCGAAAACCATTACCAGTGCTACCAATACCTAATTGTCTGCCAATAGTGCGATCGCTATAAAAATTGCGTAAAATTCCGTTTTCGATAAATATCAAAGACTTGGTAGGATTGCCTTCATCATCAAAAGGACAACTGTAAGGACCTGCTTGGGGGTTTTGGTAAAGGGTGAGAGAGGGTGCAACAACAGGTAGACCCTTTTTTTCTGCCCAAGGAGAAGCTTTTTCCAAGACTTGCTTACCATTTAATGCAGCTTGGACAGTTCCCCAAAGCATATCCGCAGCTTTGGAAGTAAATAAAACTGGAAACCGACCGCTAGGGGTAGAAACGTTTTCTTTTGCCCAATTTAATCGCTGTAAAATTTGATTCGCCACTCTGGCGGGTTCAAGTTCACTTCGTTGGGTTTGTCCATCAGCAACACTGAGAAAATCATCACCTCTGACCCATTCTGCGGACATATAGCAACTGAGAGTAGTATCAGTATAGTGACAATCCAAACCTTTGCTATTGATTAAACGAGTATTTTCTACATCACATTCCCAATCACTATTACAGAGAACATCAGGATAGAATTCACGCACGATAGCGATCGCATTTTTGCCCCAGTCTATCAGTTTGTCCACTGGAACAGCTTCCCCCAAATCAGGGTAATATTTTTCAGAATTACGACTGAGTTCTACAGGTTCAGGGTGATTTAACTGACTGAGAACTAAAGCTCGTTCTACCATCCCTTGAGGATCTACAGAACCGTAAGCCACAGTCAGTCCTGGACGACCGTTTCGCCATAGCCGCAATGCTGTACCTTCAGATTGACTGGTTTCTAGTTGTTTTAAGCGGTTGGCCTCAAAAAACACAGGACGAGAAAGCGATCGGGACTGATACACTTCCGCAGCCTCTGCGCCAGATTTTAAAGCCAGTTCTAGCAACTGTTCCGCTAGTGTATCTTGTGACAATTTTGCAGAACCCATTTCCCTTGATTAATTGTGGATTTTGGATTTTGAACCCCAGATAGACCAGTCCATTATCCCATCAGCGTGCATCAACAGTTATTATTTTTGGGTAATTGGGGACTGGTCACCAGTCACCAGTCACCAGTCCCTACAGATTCACCTCTTGTAACAGCCAAAAACCAGCAAAAGATTGAGCTTGGGGATCGGACTGGACACCAATAAAATGCACTCCATTGGCTTTTTGTTTGGCTGCTTCAAAACCTTGTGCTTCTTTGAGCAGTTGAGGAGTTCTGATATTTGCCAAAATCCAACTTTCTGTTGCACCGGTTTCTAAAATCAATCTGTCTCCTTGACTGGTATCAAATCGCAGATAAGCTAACTCTAAACCTGACATCCACCCAGCGATAGGTAAAGCTCTAGGTGAAAAAATCAAAATCCCCGGAATGCGAGTTTCTGGGGGTAATTGTGCCAATTCTAGGGGAAAAGCTTCACCAAAGCCAATTTCCCATTCTGGCATATCTGCAAAATCACTGGCTTCTAAACTCACAAATGCCCATTGTTTGCCTTCCAACGCATCTGGTAAACGCTGTGGTAAAGGTCTTTCTAAGCGTACAGAAGGATTTGTACCGCCTTGATATCCTGGTTCTTGGGGATAAACTTCCTCCATGCGCTGCTGTATCCATTGATTGAGAATCAATGCTTTCCGACTAGGTAAGGCAGGAATACCTATATCTTGACAGGCTTTTGTAATCATATTATTCATTTGCCGACGGAAAAAGCGGATTTTAATTGGTGCTTTTCCCGCTTTTTCGATCGCTTCTTGTAACGCTGTCCGCAACCAAACTGAATTTACTTGGGTACTAGGGCAATATTGAGCATAGCGAAACAAGGAATCTGTTTTAGTGCGTACATCAGTAGGACTTTCACACACTAAGACTTCCCAAACTTTTTTTTGATTTGCGTCCAATATCGGACGAGAGTAAAAATCGAGTTCCCAAATACTGCCCATGTTATACGATGAAATCTGGCGAGTTGATGTTTTGTTATCTTTCCACTCTACCAATCTACAGCCGCAATGAACGATCACTCATTACTCATCACTGGTTCTAATTTTCCTAGTTCTGTTGGTAAATGCTGTTCCATCCAATTACTCAAATCAGCTAGAAATTCACGATAATTAAGATCACAATGTAAATCGTGATATGCTCCCGGATATTCAATACGCAACTTATCTGCACAAGTTACTCGTTGATAAAAAATTTCACTCCCCTCTGGAAAAACTACTCTGTCAGCACCACCATGTAAAATTAATAAAGGTGCTTTCCATTCATGGGCGTGGGCATTGATCCAAGCTAATGTAGTAAAGAACTCTGTGGAAAACCGGGCTGTTGCACGGGTATGGCGTAAGGTATCTTGAGTGTAGGTAGCTACAATTTTCGGATCTCTTGAACCTGCGGTGGTGTCGAGTCCAGTATTTAAGGAAAAACGCGGCCACAAGCGCGAAAGCATTTTTCCCAACAGTACAAGCACTGGTGATACTCCCACTTCTCCAATACTAGGTGCAACTGCAATCACTCCCTGTAATGCAGATATCTCTTCTGGATGGCGCAAAGCATATTCTAAAACTATCATTCCCCCCATGCTATGTCCAAATAAAAAAATGGGAATTTGTGGTTGTTGCTGTTGCATCATTTTTAAGAATGTTCGCACGTCATTACGAAACTCGGACCAAGTATTAATGTAACCTCTTTGACCTGGTGATTGTCCATGACCACGCAAATCTAAGCCATAAACAGCATATTGCTGAGGTAACAAATTTTCAATTATATTTTTGTAAAGTCCGCTGTGTCCTCCGAGTCCATGTACTAATGCTAATATCCCCCTGATTTTACCCCCTGGATTCCAGTTTTGATAATACAGATCAATTCCCCCAACACCTTTAAATGTGCCTACGCTGTGGTAAATAGTCATGATTAGTTTTTTACCTAATTTCCCAGCAACTTTTTAGCCTATCAACGTACATTGTAGGGAAAATATCTTCTAACTGTGGGAGGATTACAGAAATTTTGGTGATTGGTGATTGGTGATTGGTGATTGGTGATTGGTGATTGGTGATTGGGTTGTTACAGTATATTAGACCTCTCCAAAATAGAATGTATTAATTTGTCATAAGTTGTAGGGGCGAAGCTTATGGGCGATAATTTAACGGAAAAATCAGACATCTAGATATCCCATAAGCTTCGACCTGCCCCCATAAATAGGTTCCATAATTTCTTTTCTGGAGATGTCTATTGTAAAGATGGAAAATAATAACGAATCTGATAATTTACCGCTTTTGACTGAGAACGCTATTAAACGGGTTTGGGAAGGTGTGGCGGCGGCGAGCGATCGCTCTATTCGAGATACTATTGATACTACTCTCAATCATTTATCTGCTATTGATCAGGAAAATACAGAACCGCGAGTTAATGCTAATATCAGACGTTGGGTGTTGCGATCGCTCATTCATTGCTTTTTCCGTGTCCGTGTGGAAAACATCAAAAATATACCACATACATCAGCTATTTTAGCAGCTAATCATCTCCATCATTTTGACCCTTTAGTTTTACTCGCAGAAATATCGACTCAATCGTATTATTATATTCTTGGTGATGCCCGTACTCTCTATAATAAATGGTGGAAACGCCTGATTTTAGGTTTTGCAGGTGGTGTTATTCCTTTACAAAGAATTTGGGGAGAAGAACAGGCTGTTATTGCTGCTGCTGAAGCGGGAAGGGATGATTTAAAGGAACTGGCAGAAGTTATTAAAAATACCGTTAATCCTGGTGGAAATATTCAAACAGTCCGCCGCATAGACCGCATTGTTTCGGCAATTTTAGCCCGTGGGGATGGGTTGATGATTTTTCCCGAAGGGAGACTGGGAAATGCTGAGGGTCGTTTGCATCCCCTAAAACGGGGAACTGTAATTTATGCGTTGCGGGC
>NZ_BJCE01000261.1:0-7301 GCF_005402885.1 Sphaerospermopsis reniformis | reverse complement strand
ATAAACCACATTTTGATTTAGGTTTCGCGTCAACAATGTAGGGGCGTTCGCGAAGCGTGCTGGAAGCATCAGCATTCGGACAATTAATTATCGGTTTTTACCTAAGACTATCATCCGAATGCTTCGCTCTGACTGTGGTCTAAAGACATGAAAACTGCTGTAATGTAGAGACGTTCTATAGAACGTCTCTACAAGGGTTTTAGAAAACGCACATTTAATTTTCGGACAAGTCTAATGACTAATAACTAATTGACTATAATCCAGGCAGTTCTAGTCCACTAGTCAAATCTTCCATACGTTCCCGCATAGTCGCAGTAGACTTGTTGTAGGCATCTTTCATAGCTGCTGTTACGAGGTCGGAAAGTAGCTCTGAACCTTGTGCTATTGCGTCTGGGGAAATTTCTACTCTTCTGGGTTCTTGGTTGCCACTAACAATTACTTTAACCAGTCCACCACCAGATTCTCCTTGAATTTCCATTTGCTCTAATTCTTCTTGGAGACGCTTTGCACCTTCTTGAACCTGCTGTGCTTTTTTAAAAGCGTCCGCAAGTTCTTTCATTTTTCCTAGGCCAAAACCAAATCCCTGTCCTTTTCCTGCTGTCAAAACAAATTTTCCACTTATGCTTTGAATAACAAATCAAATTCAATTATAGTTGGGTTGGGTAATTGGTAATGGGTAATGGGTAATTGGTAATTGGTAATTGGTAATTGGGAAAAATAAAATTGATTACCCAGTCACCAGTCACCAGTCACCAGTCACCAGTCACCAGTCACCAGTCACCAGTCCCCTATCAACAAACTGCTTGAAACTCGCCAATCATTTTAACCTCTGGTTCTAACCAAATTGACCAACGTTCTTGTACTTCACGTTGAATATGATTAATGAGACAGAAAATATCGCTGGCTTTAGCTCCACCACGATTAACGATAAAATTAGCATGAAGTTGTGCAACTTGCGCTCCACCGATTTGATAGCCTTTTAAACCAGCTTGTTCAATTAACCATCCAGCAGTGTAAGGCTTAGGATTGCGGAAAACACTGCCACAACTGGGAAAATTATAAGGTTGGGTAGAAAGGCGATGTTGTTTATGTTGTTTGGTTGTAGCTATAACTTGTGCTGGATCTGCACCGGGTTGAAGTTGCAAGGTTGCTTGAGTAACTATCCGTTTTCCCCCTTGCAATAATGAAGTCCGATATTTGTAACCTAATTCCGCTGGGGTGAGAGTTTCTAATGTACCATCAGGAGAGAGCAATTCCGCGCTCACCAACATATCTGCAATACAGCTATTATGCGCCCCTGCATTCATCACAACTGCACCACCAACAGTTCCCGGAATACCCACAGCCCATTCTAACCCTTCCCATCCCAATTCTGCGGCTTCCCATGCCAAGCTAGGAATAGATTCGCCTGCGGCGACAGTTAATTGACCTGTTTCTAGGTCGAAGTGCTTGGAACGGAAATGACGAGTAGCAATCACTAAGCCTGGTATACCTTGATCGCTGACCAACAAATTAGAACCTGCTCCCAGGATTGTTATTGGTAAATCTTGTTCTTTTGCGTACTCAATACTTGCTTGTAATGCTTCTAAGTTGCGTGGAGCAACGTACAATTGGGCTTCTCCTCCAACTCTGTAGGAAGTAAATGCTGATAAAGAAGCCTGGGTTTTAATTACACAATCAGTACCGGGTAAGTAAATTACTTCACTATCAACAGAATTAGTTGTTTGCTGTTTATTTGTAGTCAAAGCAGAAATCTTACAGACGTTTCCAGCAGCCGGGGAAGTTATCATCGTTGCTTTAATTGGTAATTTTTATTACTCTTTTACCGTAAAATTCCGGCAATAAGTTTAACTAATGAAACTATTGCTAGATAGGAAATTCGCACAAGAAACAAAACCTAGAAAACCTAGAACTGTGCTTTGCTTAGGATGTGGCTTTAGCTGGTTCACGAAGTGTAGCAATTACTTCAGGAATCGCTTGATTCAGATTACCAGCACCTAAAAATAGCGCCAAATCACCAGAACGCAGGTTTGACAATAAAAACTCGCACACAGAGGATAAAGTCGGTTGATAAATAACCTGCTGATGCTGCTTCCCTATTTCTGCTGCTAATTGTTCACCATTAATCAGTCCTAAATCTGGTTCTCCGGCGCTGTAAATGTCAGTGAGAACTACTAAATCAGCATGGGTAAAGGATTCGGAAAATTCTTCCAAAAAGGTAAGTGTCCGACTATAACGATGGGGTTGGAAGATGGCAACTACCCTTTGTCCTGGTCTAGCCTGAAGACGTGCTGCGGCCAAAGTAGCACGAATTTCGCTAGGGTGATGGGCATAATCATCAATAAAAGTAATACCAGCCGCTTCTCCCCGGAACTCAAAGCGCCGTCTTGCTCCTTCAAAGGTAGCAATACCTTTACCAATTTCCCCAAATTCTAAACCCAGGGCGCGTCCTACGGCTACTGCGGCTAGAGCATTGCTGAGGTTATGCCGACTCAAAAGTTGTAGATTTAATACACCCAAGGCTTTACCTTTTTCCCAAACCAAAGCTGTTGTACCATCAGCACGATAGTCAATGTTGGTGACAGTATAGTCAGCGCCGGTATCTGGATGTAGACTATAGCTGATGTTTGGGTTAAGGCGATCGCGCACTGTGTCACAATCAATGCTACCTACTAAAATTTGGCAACCCTCGGCAAATTTTTGGAAAGTCTCAACTACCTCGTCTAATGTTTCGTAGTGGTCAGGATGATCGAGTTCAATATTGGTAATTATCCCGATAGCTGGGGCGTGTTTCACCAGAGAACCGTCAGATTCATCTGCTTCAGCCACTAGATACTTGCTTTCCCCTAATCTAGCATTCCCTTCCCAGGCATTTACTTCTCCACCGACTAAAATGGTCGGGTCAAGACCAGCTTGCCATAGCATATAACCAATCATGCTACTGGTTGTAGTTTTGCCGTGAGTTCCTGCTACAGCAATGCTATAATAATCAGCAATCAAGGCAGCTAAGACATCAGAACGGTGTAAAATTGGACAACCTAATTCTATGGCAGCTTTATATTCCAAATTATTGGTATTAATAGCTGTTGAACAAATTACTTGAGGTAAGTTAGACTTATCAACGGGCAATTTTTCTGGTGAATTTAATACTATTCCATCAGCCGATTCTTGAGGACGAAAGAACTCCAGATTGCTGGCTTCTTGTCTACTAAAAATGTGAGCGCCCAGGGATTCTAACTTGCGTGTAATCTGATTAGGTCGCAGATCAGAACCTGATACTGGTAATTGCCGTTTTGTCAACACATAAGCTAGAGCCGACATTCCTATACCGCCAATCCCAATGAAATGAAATGGTCTACCGCTAAAATCTATCTGACTATTCATCTTTTGTTCCTCTTACACCACACCACAAAATCTTTACATAAGACACGCGTATCATAACAGGATTTGGATTTTTACAGATACTGCTCCTGTAGGATTTTCATATCTGAATAAAGGGTTAATTTTTTACTTTGTTTTTGCTTGTTCAGAAAGATATTACCCTGACGAGAGAGTTTCTCTATTTCTGATATCTTTTTATGATTATTCTGAAAACTGGGGTAACATCGGGAAAAAAATCCTGTAATGTTAAATACATATCGTTGATGGCTTTACTAAAAGTGGCTACGGAAGTCCTTGAGTTACAAACATAATTTGACACTAAGTAGGTAGGCGTTAAAAATGGTCGTTATGGCAAGGCAGGAGGCAGGAGGCAGAAGGCAGGAGGGAAGAGACTTTTAGGTAACTTTACTTTTCGTTACATACGTCTGTTTTTTTGTGCTTTTCTACTTATATCCAGCCAGCAGGTGAATTGACTACAATAATACATTGGTAGGGAAAAGATTATTCAACTAGTTGCAGTAGGAAATTTTAGGAGGCAGGAGGTAGGAAGTAAGAGACAAAACTTTAGCAGTGTGCTTTACTTTACCTGAATATTCCCGCACATCAAATGCAGAAACTAGCAATTTTTGGAGGTACATTTGACCCAGTTCACTGGGGACACCTACTCATAGCCAAAATGGCTTTGACGCAATTACATCTGGAACAAATAATTTGGATACCTTCAAAAAATCCTCCTCATAAACAAGCCGCACTGTTTGAACATCGAGTAGCAATGCTGGATATAGCTACTAAAAATAACCCAGCTTTTACAGTCTCACTGATTGAGAGAGAATGCTCTGGGACTTCATACTCTATTAACACCCTGATTGATTTATCTGCTTTTTACCCAAATACTCATTGGTACTGGATTATCGGTTTGGATGCTTTCCAAACTTTACCTCGTTGGTATCGTGGATATGAACTAGCACAAATGTGTGATTGGTTAATTGCCCCCCGACAGGTCGGTGGTGAGACTATAGCTCAAACTGAGTCAATCTGCAACCAAGTAGAAAAAAAATTTAGAGAAAAATCACATACAATCAATTGGCAGTTACTGCATACACCTTTAGTAAGAGTTTCGTCAAGTATCATCCGTGAACTTTGTCGCCAAGGCTGTTCCATTGATGATTTAGTACCGAAATCAGTCGGCTTGTACATCGCCACTCACAATCTTTACACTCATAATTCTGAATAAATTCTGTATTTTTTTTGGGATAGAACACTTTATAGTTATAAATACTCCTCCCCTTTGCGATATGATTGGGGTCTGGAACAGAATCAAAACATTTACTCCAATCTACTCATTGAGCGAAAAAATCTAGACTTCAACACTCAAAGGTGTGATAATTACCCTGTTTTTAGGTAATAACCAAGCCTAAAGCATTTGCACAGTAGGGTGAGTTACACCCAATCTTAAAGCCTGTGGACTGGGTAGTGCCGACACTTCCAGAGTGAAGCAGGAAGTAAACAAAGCTCATGAGTAATTTTGAGTAGGTTTTATATAACGGTCAACGATATCAATTTATAGGCATAAATACAGAGGGCAAGACACTGTGATTAGAGTTGCAATCAACGGTTTCGGGCGCATTGGACGGAACTTCGCACGCTGCTGGATAGGTAGAGAGAATAGCCCAGTTGAACTTGTGGGTATCAATGACACTTCCGATCCTAGAACCAATGCTCACCTGCTCAGATATGACTCGATGCTGGGAAGGTTACAAAATGCGGATATTACTGCTGATGATAATTCCATTACTGTCAACGGTAAGACCATTAAATGCGTATCTGATCGCAACCCAGATAACTTGCCCTGGAAAGAATGGGAAATTGATCTGATTATTGAATCCACTGGTGTTTTTACCAGTAAGGAAGGGGCAATGCGCCACGTTAATGCTGGTGCTAAAAAGGTGCTGATTACTGCTCCTGGTAAAAATGAAGATGGTACTTTTGTGATGGGTGTGAATGATGAAGATTATGATCACAACGTACATCACATTATCAGTAACGCCAGCTGTACCACTAACTGTTTAGCTCCTATTGCCAAGGTGCTGCATGAAAAATTTGGCATCATCAAAGGCACAATGACCACTACTCACAGCTACACAGGAGATCAGCGCATCTTAGATGCTTCTCACCGTGATTTGCGTCGCGCTAGAGCGGCTGGTATTAACATTGTTCCCACTTCTACTGGTGCGGCTAAAGCGGTGGCTCTGGTACTCCCAGCTTTAAAAGGTAAGCTGAATGGTACAGCTTTGCGTGTACCCACCCCTAATGTTTCAATGGTGGATTTTGTAGTTCAGGTTGAAAAACCCACTATTACAGAAGAAGTTAACCAAGTCCTCAAAGATGCTTCTCAAACCTATCTCAAAGGCATTTTAGGTTATAGCGAACTTCCTCTAGTATCTTCTGATTATCAAGGTACAAATGAATCTTCCATTGTTGATGCCAACTTAACTTTGGTTATGGGCAATGACATGGTAAAAGTGATGGCTTGGTATGACAATGAGTGGGGTTATAGCCAACGCGTTTTAGACTTAGCTGAGTTAGTAGCCAATAAATGGGCATAATTTAGGTGACAGGTGACAGTGAAGAAAGCAGGGGAAGCAGGGGAAGCAGGGGAAGCAGGGGAAGCAGGGGGAGAATATTAACTTTTGCCTCTTGCCTTCTGTTACCTGTTCCCTAACTAAAATGTTGAAATCCCTGCCTAAGTGTTAAAACTTGGTCGGGGATTTTTTCGTTTTCATGTTGTAAAATTACTGTTGAGCCTGGTGTAATTTTACCGACAATGGCTGCACCTGCACCTAGTTTTTTTACTAATTCTAATGCGGTTTGTGGTGGTAAACAGAGGACTAATTCAAAATCTTCGCCACCATATAGGGCATAATTGAGCGATCGCTGTAGTGTGAGCCAATGATTAAATGTTGATGGTAGAGGAATTTTACTTGCTTCTAAAATAGCGCCTACTTTACTAGCACGGCAAATTTGTAATACTGCATCGGCTAAACCATCACTGCTATCCATCCCAGATATGAGGCAGGGAGCAGAGGGCAGGGAGCAGGGAGAGAAAAGTATTTCTTTGAGAATGGGTATGACATCTAAACGTGGTCTGGGACGCTGGTGTGCGGTGATTAAAGCCACCTTTTCTTCTGATTTGAGGTTTTGACCTATTTCGGGATTTAAGAGCAGTTCTAAGCCCCCACGAGAAGCACCATGAATACCTGTAACGACTATGGCATCACCTATTTGAGCGGTGGAACGATGGATAATAAAATCAGGGTTGGCTTGACCAAAGGCGGTTATGGATAAAGTGGTAATGGGCGATCGCACTATATCACCACCAACTATAGAAACGTTATATTTTTGCAAGCATTCTGTCATGCCCTGATACATTCTTTCAACCCATTCAACGCTTAAATCTCCTGGTAAACCCAGTCCAACGGTGATACCCAAGGGAAAAGCCCCCATAGCTGCTAAATCGGATAAATTAGCAGCAGCAGCACGCCAACCAGCATCCTCTGGAGCAGTGGTAACATCACTAAAATGTACACCATCAACTAACATATCTGTAGTTACTACCAAAGATTGCTTTGATTCTGTCGCCAAAACTGCCGCATCATCACCTATCACCTCTGAAGGACAAAAGCGTTGTAATCTCTCTAAAAGACCTTGTTCGCCAATATCTCGAACTTGTAAATGTTCTGCTGGTAAATTAGACATAATTTTGAGGAGGCAGGAGGCAGAAATTTTGAATATTTTAGGACTTACGCATTGACAGGATCAACCAAATATGAGGTATGGGTTTCGGGCATTTTAACGTGATTTTTTAATTATTTTTGGGCGATAGCGAAGCGCTGCTGCAAGCAGTTCGCTATTGATCGGAA
>NZ_BJCE01000260.1:0-7301 GCF_005402885.1 Sphaerospermopsis reniformis | reverse complement strand
GAAGCACTTAACAAATTTTACTCCAGAATATCGTTTAAGAGTTGGTGATTATCGAGTTTTGTTTGAATTAGAAGAACAAACTATAATCGTGTATAGGGTTAAGCATCGTAGTAAAGCTTATGAGTAAGTCACCAGTCCCCAGTCCTCTCCTCCTGACTTCTGAATTTATTCAGGAACTCCCATCTATTTGTTGAATTTCTAATTAGATAGCGGTCTTACCTAGAGCGTCGATTCAGTAATGCTAGGTAATCTGTTGTTACCTGGTAGGGGCGAAGCATTCGGGTGATAACCTATCGCTGAAACCAGTTCATATTCCGTCTGAATGCTTCGCCCTTAGGATTAATGAATCGGTGTTCTAGAAGAAATTGGAGTAAAAAAAATTCTATGCTTTCATCTGAAAAATCCTCTTTGGAGGCGGGTTTAGCTGCTCTCAAAGAGGGAAATTACTATGCGGCAATAACTCAACTTTTGCCTATTGCTAATCAACCAGAAGACAGCGATATCCGTTTGCAAGCACTGGTTGGTTTAGTGATGTCTTATGCACACACAGGGGAAATATCAAAGGCGATCGCCTTGTGTAGAAATTTAATTGAAAGTGATAATTCCCAAGTTCAAGAATGGGCAAAAGTTGCACTTGAACATTTAACTAAACGACAAAAAAGACTCAAATCAAAATCACATCATCAATCACACAATATTGTCAATTCTACTCAAATCACTAAGCCACAAGCAAGTGGATCAAAAAAATCTACTAATAACATCTACAGTACCACAGAAACAACCAGTATTTATTGGCGACAAGCTAGACGTGCAAAAGTATGGCAACCTCTCCGTAAATATAACTTAATTCCTTCCCGACTATTAGCTTTAGCAACTTTCATGGCTTTGTTTTGGGTATTACGCGCCATGTTAGAGTTGGTAATGACTTTAACCAATCAGATTTTAGATAAACTTCCTTATGTTAGTCCATTGCCATTTTTATATAGTGATTTTACTACCTTAATATTAGTCCCGTTGTTGGTGTTGTTGGTGCTGTCTCCTTGGTTGTTAGATTGGTTACTAACAGAATTTTATCAGCAACAACCGTTATCTAAAGAAATTTTGTATACCTATAGTCGGGAAGCAGTGAGGATCACACAACGTACTTGTCAGCTAAAACGTTGGACTGTTCCCACATTCCAGATTTTACCAATAGCAGCACCGATGATGTTCACCTATGGTAATCTACCTCGTAACGCCAGAATTGTTGTTAGTCAAGGACTGTTAGCAAAACTTACAGATGATGAAATAGCTACTATTTATGCTTTAGGTTTAGGACAGATTAACCGTTGGGATTTTGGGGTGATGTCTTTGGCTTTGTTGGTGACTTTACCGATTTATCAACTTTATCAGCAAGCCTCAACTTTGGCAAATAAAAGTGAGCAGAAAATTTGGTGCTGGACTGCTACAGGTTTGGCGGGTTTGAGTTATGGTATTTGGTGTTTATTGACGGGTACAACTTTGCTGAATGCGCGGTTTCGCCTTTATGCCAGCGATCGCCAAGCTGCCGAAATTACAGGTAATCCTAATGGGTTAATTCGTGCTTTACTGAAAATTACCATTGGTATTGCTGATGATATCAAAAAACAAGAACATACCAGTCCGCAATTAGAAAGCTTGAATATTTTAGCCCCAATAGATTTTCAACACAGCCTCTGTTTAGGTAGCCTTGCAGGTCATTTACCTTGGGAATCATTATTAATATGGGAAAATAGCAATCCTTATCGGCAATGGTTTACTATTAATAATAGTCATCCTTTATTGGGCGATCGCCTGCAACGTTTGTGTAAAATTGCTCGTCATTGGCATTTAGAAACAGAACTACATTTTATCCATCCAGAGTTATTGCAAGTTAAACCACAATCTTTCTTATTACAAATTGCCCCCTTTTTGGGCATTCCTTTAGGTTTGACATTAGCAGGACTGTTTTGGTTAGCTTGGCAAAGTGCATACACCTTGCATTTATTTAACCTGAAATGGATTTATGATGATTGGTCATTTGTGACAGGATTCTTAATGATAGGCTTTAGCATTGGTACAGTCATGCGGCTAAATGCCTTTTTCCCAGAAATCAAATCTTTGAGCTTAGACAGTGATGAGCAAATTTTGCAGCTATTAACAAACCCCTCGGTTTTGCCACTGGATAGCGTCAGCGTCCGTATTACTGGTAAACTGTTAGGTCGTCGAGGTACTAGCAACTGTCTAGCCCAAGACCTGATTTTAGAGTCCAGCATCGGTTTAGTGAAGCTACATCATATTCCTGGGTTAGAACTCAAAACCACACCCCAAGAATTGATAGGTAGGCAAATTATCGTTATAGGTTGGTTACGAAGAGGGGTAACACCTTGGATCGACATTCAAACCCTAGAAACTGAAAATGGCACAATTATTAATAGTCCCCATCCCATTTTTTCCACTGTTTTAGCCGTCATCGCCCAAGCTTGGGGAGCTTATATAATGCTAACAGCCCAATCTCTAGCCAGATAATGGCACTTCCCGCCTTCAAAACCCAGGAAATGTAAACAAACGTTGCAAACTTGAACTCAATAATGTTACATTTGTTCATGAAATTAATAGCAACTGACCTAACTCAGTCACCCAACTTAGTTAGTAATTCTGCTACTGCTAATATTCCATCCCCCTTAATCCTTCCAAAACAGCAGGAAAGCGACCAGCCGATGGCTGGTTTTTGTTTCCAAAAATCCCCTTGTGCAAAAATGTATTGTATACTACGATGCTATAATGCTATAATGCAATCTGCAAAAATGTGAGTGCTGAACTAGCTACGTAGGCAATACCATGATAATGTTAAGAGATGGTATTTTGTTCTGTGGGTTAAAGCTGGAAAGAATTCATTTACTGTAGTGGACTATTAACTATTAAATTTGGAATCCTGAGAATTAAAATGGTATTAGCTGGTCATACTAGCGGTTTAGTCTTAAATAAGCATCATCCTCACAAAAAACGGTATTGGAAAATTGCGCCCAATCTATAAACAAACATGAGCATTAATATTCATAAATTTAGTAGCACAGCAATTAGGGTTACAAAACTTATTAGTGTGAGTAATCACTGGGTTATAGTCCTTGTTTAGTATATATAAGCATATTGTTAAGATTATCATGCAAATAATTGAGCGGTATATTATTCAAAAAAGTTATCCCCATAAACAGGAGATTGATGATTTATGCTTTTGTGCTAAAAACTTATACAGTTATGCTAACTTTTATATTTACCAAAGTTTTATTTTGAAGCATAAATATCTGGATGTTAATTTCCTAGAAAAACAGTTAAAGAATTTTCAAGCTGACCTAGCTTTATCTACTCAAGTAGTAAAAAAATATTTATTAGGTTTAGATTTCAATTTGTTAAACTTGCTCACAGCAATTAAGATATATAAAGAAAATAAACCAGAATTTTTAGGCATAGACAAATTACTCAAATATCAACACCAAGAAAAGAGCAGACAGTTATTAGTTTATATTGATCAGATCGTGAGTAAATCTAAAATGAAAGCAGACTTGATTCATCTATCACCAAACCATATTTGCATTCCTACTGTTGTAGATTATTTCTGTCTGCATCGAGTCAGGAATGTACCCAATATTGACCATGATGTGGTAGAAGTTGTTTATGAAAAAGAGGAGTTAGATTATGACTTAAAACAAGATGCGATTGCAGCGATTAATGTAGGCAGAGATAACCTAGCAGCGTTAACTGCTAACCAACCTAGATTTGTGCAAGTTATAATCAAAGGGCAGATTATCAAGTCAATTAATCGTTATTACAATCAACAAAAAGCTAAATTAAAATCTTTACTACCGGCTCGTAAACAAACATCTAAATTGTTGATGTTAATGGTAGTTTAATATTTTAATATAAAATATTCCCGACAGCTTTTAGCCAACTTTTAGCCAAGGGATAGGGGCGTTATAGTTCTCCCTGTTGGGGTGATTCCCTACGAACAAACAACATGATATAAATGTATAGCAGATTGCAGATCAATGAAGTCCAGCATTTAAGTTTAAAGGCAGTCACCAAGCCAGTTTTCTCCTGCCTCCTGCCTCCTGCCTCCTGCCTCCCGCTGTATGTTCATGTAGTTTGAAACTATAGTTTGATAGTTGGCATTAAAAAATTGGTTTATGGCGATTTTTGTTAATAGCATCTATTTAAAAGCCAAAGCCAAGTCAATGTTTTTGTTTTGTCATTTTCATTTCCACACTGGAGGTATAGTTCATGTCCGTTCGCCTATACATAGGTAATTTGCCCAAAGAAGAAATTGATCGTCAAGAATTGCAAGCTGTATTTGCGGCTGAAGGCGATGCTGTCACTACTAAACTGATTAAAGACCGCAAAACAGGTAAATGTCGTGGTTTTGGATTTTTAACAGTTAACAACGATGAACAAGCAGACCAAATTATTGAAAAATATAATGGTCAATTGTTTAAAGATGCTGCCATTAAACTAGAAAAGGCATTACCCCGGACTAAAGGTGATGAAGGTGAAGAACAAGCGCCTAAAGCTGCTAGTCAAGGTAGTAGCACTCCTGTACCTAATACCAACAAAGAACGCCGTGAAAAAGCATCTAAAAAGTCTCGCCGTGGTGGTGGTGGATCTCGTGAGACAGCTACCACAGCTGATTCAGACGCAATTCGTCCAGATCCCCGTTGGGCTGATAAGTTAGAACAACTCAAACAAATGTTAGCTGCTGCCGGCTCCTGATCCTCCAAGTCCAGTGCTAAAAATTAAAAATCACAAATATAGCAGGAGTCAGGAGTCAGTAGTCAGGAGTAAAACTCGCTGCTGGTGGGATTTTCATGATGAATTGATGTCCTAACTACTTTGTCTACAGCTATATCACAAATGATGGAGATTTTTAATTTTTGGTTGTTCTCTTGTAGCTAAGGCTACTAAATTTCTCTGAAATCACCAGCCCTCGTGGACTGTTTTTTGTGCAAACAACCAACAATAACAGAGGCATTAAGCAGTGTTGAAAGCTAAATCTGGCTTCAGCACTGCTTAATTTTATTAAGGGGAATAGGGACTGGGGAGAAAGATTTTAGATTTTAGATTTTAGATTTTAGATTGGAGTTGACAAAAACAATCCAAAATCCAACATAAAAAACTCCTGCCCCCTGCCCCCCTCACAAGGGCAAGACTTGGGGGACAGGGAAGGACAGTGGACAAGGGAGGAAAACCGTACAAAATCATATTCTCTTGGTAACAAAAAGACCATTGTCCGGAGAAAATCTTCCTTGTCTACTTTCCCACCTTGTCTTCCTAGTCCTGCCTTAACAGATAATATTAAAAACCTACCCCTGTGAACTGCCTTCTGCCCCCCTGCTGTAACTTTTTTACAAAACTGTAGCTTATTTAACAAAAAAAAATAATTCATAATAATAGTATAAGTCAATACTGTATTTTAAATACTGTAGTTTAAAAAAAGTAATTTCACCAAAAAAGATTGTGAGTATGAAAGATGTGTAAGCCAAACGAAATTGTCAATTCAACAGTAATTAATAATTGTTTTATGGGGGAAACAAATAATTTCAATCAGTGAATAAAAATATTTAAATTTCACGTATTTTATGATTGTTAATCGGCGCATTAAGCATTAATTTTGCATTAATTAATGTCTGATATGTCATTAATATTTTTTTACTAGTATTAAAAAAATATAATTTAATCTATCAAAGGTATTGAATATTAATATACAAAAATACGTGAATTTGATGAAAAGTTACCCCTGAAATCATCATTTATAAATTAAAATAAAGATTAATCAAAGTTTCTAAAGAATTCAGGTAAGCGTGAACAGCGTAAACTTGGAAACCCAAACTACCTTGTGATAATCAGCAACACACAACTTATGAACTCTACCAGTAACAAACGCATTGCTTTGATTTCAGTCCATGGTGATCCGGCGATTGAAATTGGAAGAGAGGAAGCTGGAGGACAGAATGTATATGTCCGTCAAGTGGGTGAAGCACTATCCCAACTAGGATGGCAGGTTGATATGTTTAGCCGGAAAATAAGTGTTGAACAAGAAGATATTGTTCAACATAATTCCCGCTGTCGAACCATTCGGTTAACAGCAGGACCAGTGGAATTTGTACCACGAGATAACGGATTTAAATATTTGCCAGAATTTGTAGAACAGTTATTAAAATTTCAAAAAGAAAACGGATTTAAATATGAGTTGGTTCACACTAACTACTGGCTATCTAGCTGGGTAGGTTTGCAGTTAAAACAAATCCAAGGAAGTAAACAGGTTCATACATATCATTCTTTAGGTATCGTCAAATACAACACCATAGAAAATATTCCTTTGGTTGCTAGTCAACGTTTAGCTGTAGAAAAAGAAGTTTTAGAAACAGCAGAAAAAATTGTGGCTACAAGTCCACAGGAAAAACAACACATGAAAACATTGGTTTCTCAACAAGGAAATATTGATATTATTCCTTGTGGTACAGATATTCGCCGCTTTGGTTCTGTGGATCGAGAAACTGCTAGAGCTAAATTAGAAATTGAGCCAGATGCTAAGGTGGTGTTATATGTGGGACGTTTTGATCCACGGAAGGGGATAGAAACTTTGGTGCGTGCGGTGCGGGAGTCGCATTTTTTTGGTGATAAAAACCTGAAGTTAATTATTGGTGGGGGAAGTACACCAGGTAATAGCGATGGTAGAGAACGCGATCGCATTGAGGGAATAGTTAACGAGTTGGGGATGGGTGAGTGTACGGTTTTCCCTGGGTTGTTGAAACAGGAAATATTGCCAACTTATTACGCTGCGGCTGATGTGTGCGTGATTCCTAGCCATTATGAACCTTTTGGACTGGTGGCAGTGGAAGCTATGGCCTGTGCTACACCGGTGATCGCTAGTGATGTGGGTGGACTTCAGTTTAGTGTGGTGAATGAAAATACTGGTTTGTTAGTACCACCTCAAGATGTAGCAGCGTTTAGTAATGCTATTGATAGAATTTTAGGTAATTCTGAATGGCGTGCGGAGTTGGGTAAGTCGGGTAAGAGACGGGTAATGAGTAAGTTTAGTTGGGATGGTGTGGCGAGTCAGTTGGATTCACTTTATACTGAACTGCTGCAATCGGTTAAAGAGCCAGCTTTGGTGCGTGGTTAATTAGGGGTTGCTGAGAAAGTCTTTCCGTGAGGGCATAGGAGTCAGGAGTCAGGAGTCAGGAGTCAGGAGGAGATTTGAAAATTTCTTTGCTATCTCTTGAAATCCCAAAAAATGCACACTTTTTCCG
>NZ_BJCE01000259.1:0-7314 GCF_005402885.1 Sphaerospermopsis reniformis | reverse complement strand
GTTGGCGTGGTAGGTGTGTAGTGGTGCTGAGACGATGACGGTTGAGTCTTGGTAGTCGAGCTGAGTGGTTATTATATGGTGGCTGGGGTACGGGAGACTGAGTCTGAGTAAGTGTGCGTGAGCGATAGCGCGCGGGTGACGGAAGACAGGGGACGGGGGAGTGGGGTCTGGGGACGGGCGACTGGGGACTGGTGACTGGGGACTGGGGACTGGCGACTGGGGACTGGGGACTGGTGACTGGGGACTGGGGACTGGTGACTGGGTAATCAATTTTATGTTTTACCAATTACCAATTACCAATTACCAATCACCAGCATGATAAGAACTCCGCACCAGAGGACTAGAACGAACATGACTAAAGCCCATGTCCTGGGCTATTTTCCCCAGTTCATCAAATTCTGCTGGTGTCCAATATTTTTGTACTGGGAGATGTTCCAAAGAAGGGCGCATGTATTGACCGAGTGTGATGCGATCGCAACCCACAGCCCGCAGATCCGCCATTGTTTCAATTATTTCTTCCTTAGTTTCCCCATGTCCCAACATTAAACCGGACTTAGTGGGTATACTGGCATCAATTTCTTTCACTGTTGCTAACACTGCCAGAGAGCGATCGTATTTTGCACCTCGTCGCACCGGACCTGTTAACCTGCGAACCGTCTCCACATTATGATTATAACAAGCCGGTTGAGCATTCACAATCATAGCTATCCTGTGCTTTTGACCAGTTTCACCCACACCCGCACCACCCCAAAAATCTGGTGTGAGAACCTCAATTTGCGTTGCTGGGTTCATTTGGCGAATTGTTGCCATAGTCTTGACAAAATGACCTGCACCCCCATCAGCTAAATCATCACGGGCAACAGCAGTCAGTACCACATAGCTCAATCCTAACAAATGTACAGATTCTGCTACCTTTTGCGGTTCTTCCTCGTCTACGGGCATTGGTGCGTGACCTTTATCTACTTGACAAAAAGCACAAGACCTAGTGCAAGTCGGACCCATGAGTAAAAAAGTTGCCGTTTTTTGGGCGTAGCATTCCCCCCGGTTGGGACAGCGGCCTTCTTCACAAATAGTATGAATTTGACGCTGCTTAATAATACGTTGTACCGTCGAAATTTCACTGGCTTTACCAATAGAACGGCGTAACCAGCTAGGCATGGCAGCAATTTCTGGTTTGAGTTCTTGTGCAGAATTCATATAATCCGTTGATGAACTTGAGAATATAAAAAATCACTGGGAAATAAGTAAAGCTACCAATAGCTTACAAACCATTGTTTACAAGGCAAGCAGCAATTTGAAAATTTACTTCCGATTTCCTTACAGCTTTGGCAATTATACGGAAATATACTCTCCCCCAATTTACGCAAATCTTATATATATTATCTGTGAAGGGAAGACCTGGAAGACACGGAGGGAAAGTAGACAAGGAAGATTTAATACGCACAATGGTATTTTGACGGACTGTTCTGGTGACCAAGAGAATCTGATTTTGTACGGTTTTCCTCCCTTGTTCACTGTCCTTCCAAGTCATCCTTGTCTTGCCCTCACGACAATGTAAAATAAGCTGTTACACAGCTAAATTGTATAATCCTAATATTCTGAACTCTTGTTTAACAGGCAAGATGCCTGTTCCACTTATACAAATTAAATGCACAACAGCTTACCTACCCTTGTGAGATATCCCCATCTCCCCATCTATCTTCCCAGTCCACAGTCCCCAATTTATGAAGCTAGTGCTACTTCTACTTTTTCCTGTAATTCACCTTTTTGATACATTTCATACAAAATATCAGAACCGCCTAAAAATTCACCATTAATGTAAATTTGGGGAATTGTTGGCCACTCAGAATATTCTTTAATGCCTTGACGGACTTCATAATCAGAAAGCACATCAAAAGTCTCAAAGGGAACGCCCAAAGCATTGAAAATCTGCACCGCATTGTTAGAAAAACCACATTGGGGCATTAATTTAGTTCCCTTCATGAAAACCATGATTTTATTGTTGTTGATCAAGTTATCAATTTTTTCTTTAACTTCCGGTGTCATTGTTGTTAGTTCCTTTTTGCGGAGATTCAAAATTCCAAGGTTCATTCAATTTTAGATTCATTTATTAGATTGATTTATTAGATTGATTTATTAGATTGATTTATAGATTTTGATTAGATTGCAATTTTTTCATTTTCATGTAATTTATTCAATCCAAAATCCAAAATCCAAAATCCAAAATCCAAAATCCAAAATCCAAAATCCAAAATCTAAAATCTAAAATCTAAAATCTAAAATTAGTCAAGCTTCGGGAGTAGATGTTTTCAAAGCCAAGGCATGAATCGCTTCAGTTGACATCGCTTGCTTCAACGCACCATAAACCATCTGGTGTTGTTGTACAAGTCCCTTACCTGCAAACTGTGATGAAACGACAGTCACCTGATAGTGATCCCCACCACCTGTTAAGTCTTGCACCTCAACTTGTGCATCTGGCAGTTCTGCCTTAATCATGTCCTCAACTTGCTGTGGAGTAATCATCCCAATTCCTGAAAAAAACTTACTTCTCTATTATTATCAGGGAATAGGTGACAGGTGACAGGTGACAGGTGACAGTTAAGAGGCAGGGGAGCAGGGCTCACAGGGGTAGGTTTTTAATATTATCTGTTGAGGCAGGACCACCGAAGACAAGGAGGTATTGTAGACAAGGAAGATTTTATACAAAACAAGGTCTGTTTAGCCTCATTTTTTGTTGTCAAATATACACTATTGTTACGTATTTCCTCCCTTGTCACCTTGTCTGCCTTGTCCTCCAAGTCTTGCCCTCACGACAATGTAAAATACCTACCCTTGTGAGGGGGAGCAGGGGAAGTTAATAACACAATCAACTATCAACTATTTTCTGGGATAAGCGGTATCAACAAAACCTAATTCAAACAGTTGTTGATAAGCTTTTTTACCTAATTCCCGTGTGGGGTTTTGACTCTTAATAATTTGAATCAATAATGGTACTGCTAATTCTGGCTGATTTAAAGCTCGATGTACTAGTGCTAATTGATAGGTTGCTTCGTCGCGTTTTTGGGCAGTTTCCAGGGCTTTTTTGCGTTGAGAATCAGATACTCTGATGTCAATACCGGAAAAACTGGCATTTAAATCTTGGTAAAAATTAGATAGCTGATTATAAAGTTGGCGTGCTTCTTGGAGTTTTTTAGCAGCTAGGGTGTAGTTTTGACCGGAAACAGCTTGTTCTGCCTCTTTCATCAGGCGATCGCCACCTGCCATACTCAATAAGCTATTATTTTGGCTGTTGGGACGCAGGGTATTAGGTTCATTACCATCAATAGGTTGTGCTTGGTTATCGGGTAGCTGTATTACTTGAGCCTGTACAGGTGATAGCAGACTAAGAATTGCAATAAGTGATAAAGAAGTAGCAGTAAGGTTCATGGGGTCAAATACTGTAACAAGTCTATAAAAAATTTATGGAAACTTTGGGTATCTTAACTCGGTTTGTGCTTGAGATACAGCAAAATTAGATCACAACTTTCTCTGATGTAGACTGGACATCAGTTGAATAGAGTTCCTGTAACCCTGCATATTCAGTCAAGTATTCCATGATGAGCGATCGCCTTAATTCCTCTAATTCTCAAACTACAGGTGTACCCACAAGCAGCCAAGGAGTTGTTTTACAACGTGGTGGAGAAGAATTGATTTTAGAAAAAGTTTGGGAACGCTTTACCATCCGTCCGACAGCCAAACTTTCTCCTGAACAATTATCTCAGGTTTCTTGGGGCATTTGGCGGCGCACTATCCCCAGAGCCAAATTAGAAGTATTCACCGTTGAACCTAGCCAGTTAGACGCGGCCATGTCCCAAGCAAGGGCTGATGAAAAGGTAGCTTTTGCTAGTCATGTTTACAAGTTTAAAGATAATCCAGGTACTTATGTTTATTTAAGTGACCAAATCACAATTCAATTTGCGACTTGGGTGGACTCTGCCAAAATTAATACTATAGCTGCCACATATAGCTTAATGGAAAATCAATCAGTTCCAGGGCTACCTAATACATTTATTTTTCTTGTTAGCAAACAAGCCACAAAAAATCCCATTAAAATTACCAACCAATTGCAAGCACTTCCAGAAGTTTTAGCTGCCGAACCAAATATTTTTATTCAACAAGAACCACATTATAAACCTAGTGATTCTCTCTATTCTCAGCAATGGTATCTTAACCATAATAGCGGTAATCAGTTAGGAATAGGTTCTCATATTTCTGTAGAACAAGCTTGGGATATTACTCGCGGTGTGCGTTCTGTGGTGGTTGCAGTTGTGGATGATTCTTTTGATTTAAATCATCCAGATTTTCAAGGTTTGGGTAAAGTTATTGCTCCTAGAGATTTGAAAGAAAATGATTTTTTACCTTTACCTGGAGAACAAGAAACCAGTCACGGTACTGCTTGTGCAGGAATAGCTGTAGCCGAAGAAAATGGTCAAGGAATTGTTGGTGTTGCTCCTGGTTGTGCTTTAATGCCAATTCGCACCACGGGATATTTAGATGATGAATCTATTGAAGATATATTTAATTGGGCAATTAATCACGGTGCTAGTGTAATTTCTTGTAGTTGGGGAGCTTCTGCTGTTTATTTTCCTTTATCTTTGCGTCAAAAGGCGGCTATTACCCGCGCTGCTACTCAAGGAAGAAATGGTAAAGGATGTGTAATTGTTTTTGCCGCTGGTAATGCTAATCGTCCCATTGATGGCACTATCAATGAGCAAAATTGGCCAAAGAATATTTTACAAGGTAAAACAGCTTGGTTAAGTGGTTTTGCAGTTCATCCAGATGTAATTGCGGTTTCTGCGTCTACGAGTTTAAATAAAAAAGCAGCTTATAGTAATTGGGGTGAAAATATTTCTGTTTGCGCTCCTAGTAATAATGCTCCTCCAGGAATGTGGTTTCAAGAAACTGGTTTTGTTTACACACAACCAACCATAAATACTTCTCTTCTTGGTTTGGGAATGTTTACTACAGATCAACTCGGAGCAGCTGGTTATAATCCTGGAAATTTTACTAATAATTTTGGTGGTACTTCTAGTGCAACTCCTGTAGTCGCTGGAATAGCAGCTTTAATTTTATCAGTTAATCCTGATTTAACGGCTCAACAAGTTAACCGTATTTTACAAGAAACCACTGATAAAATTGTTGATCCAGAACCTGACCCACAATTAGGTTTGCGGGGTGGAACTTATGATAGTAATGGTCATTGTATTTGGTTTGGTTATGGTAAAGTTAATGCTGCTAAATCTGTACGTGTAGCGCAACAGTTGAGTAAAGTGACATCAAGTGTTAACAAACAACTACAAGGTGAGAATAAAAATATAGTGGCAATTCCTGATAATGATAAAAGGGGAATTAGGAGTATAATTACTGTGAATGAAAATGTCACTGTTGCAGATATTCAAGTAACGGTGAATATTACTCATGAATTTTTAGGAGATTTAGAAATTTATTTAATTTCTCCTAATAATCAACAAGTGTTGTTACAAAGTCGGACATTGGGAAAACAAACTCAGTTAGAAAGGACTTATAGTGTGCGATCGCATCCTGTCCTTAAACAATTACTTTCCATCTCTGCTAGGGGCAATTGGCAATTACAAGTTATTGATAATTCACCTCCAGATGTGGGTCAATTGAATATTTGGGAATTAATCATAGGATATGCGTAATAATGCAACCCAAAAATCAATTTCTCATCCATATAAACCCAATAAAAAATATTCGGTTTTAACCGACTTTAGCTATCCCGGATTTCTCACTAGAGGAAAAAATAATTGATGAAAAGCCAGAGCAAAACTTTGTAGGGGCGAAGCATTGGGGTGATACCTATCGCTGAAACTAGTTCATATTCTGTCCGAATGCTATACGCCCTTAAGATTAATGAATCGGTGTTCTAGATAAGAACAAGCAAAATTTACTCAAACTTTATATACCTGTATATACCTGTGCGCCTTTTCATCGCCTTTCCTGATTGTCGCAAATGGGCGCTAAATAAAAATGCTAACATCCTCAAGATAGATATCTTATTTCTGGAAGTATGCAAAAATAAAAGTAGCAACAAGTGTAAAAAAAATTGAAACCGTTTTTTATTCTTGACTACTGACTGCTGTAAGGGTTTAGCAGTGCTAAACCCCTACTCCTGTAACTCCTGTACTCCTGTAACTCCTGTACTCCTGTAACTCCTATCCCCAGGAGGTAATACTTATGATAGATACAGATATAAAAATTGTTTCTTTAATTCCTAGTGCGACGGAAATTGCTGCTACTCTGGGTTTGCAAAATGCTATAGTTGGGCGATCGCATGAATGTGATTATCCCCCAGAAATTTCCCATCTTCCAGTTTGCACACAAGCACGGTTAAATGGTAAAGCTCCTAGCAATAGCATTCATGATCAAGTAAACAAAATAGTACAATCTGCTTTGAGTATTTACAACATCAAATTAGATGTTTTAGAGAAATTGCAACCTACCCATATTCTTACTCAAGCTCAATGTGATGTCTCTGCAGTCAGTTTACCAGAAGTAGAGAAAGCTGTCACCCAACTTACCCACAGTTCACCACAGATTATCTCTTTACAGCCCAACACACTGCGGGATGTGTGGGGTGACATTGAGAGAATAGGTCAAACCTTTGGAGTAGATTCAGTAAAAATACTTGAAAATTTAGAAGCCAGAGTTAAAATTTGTAACCGAAAAATTCAAGGACTGTCTGTAGCAGAAATGCCTACAGTTGCTTGTATCGAGTGGACTGATCCGGTGATGACGGCTGCAAATTGGATACCTGAGTTAGTTAATTTGGCAGGTGGACAAACCTTGTTTAGTGTTACGGGTAAACCTTCTGCTCTCATCAACTGGGAAACCTTGGTTGCTACTAACCCCGATGTAATTATTTTTATGCCCCGCGGCTTTAATTTACAACGGACTCAACAAGAAGCGAAATTATTAACTCAGCGTCCAGAGTGGGAAAAACTGCACGCTGTTAAAACTGGCAGAGTTTTCATCACTGATGGTAATGCTTATTTTAACCGACCTGGACCGCGTTTAGTTGATTCTGTGGAAATATTGGCAGAAATATTGCACCCAGAAATATTTGATTATGGTTATCAAGGTACTGGGTGGCAAACTTTACACAACTAAGAAGAGTATTTAAGAGCAAATAGGGGTTGCTGAGAAAGTCTTTCCGTGAGGGCATAGGAGTCAGGAGTCAGGAGTCAGGAGTCAGGAGTCAGGAGGAGATTTGAAAATTTCTTTGCCATCTCTTGAAATCCCAAAAAATGCACA
>NZ_BJCE01000258.1:0-7343 GCF_005402885.1 Sphaerospermopsis reniformis | reverse complement strand
TTTTATACAAAAAATGTACTTCGGCTTCGCTCAGTACAAGGTCTGTTTAGCCTCAGTTTTTGTTACCAATTGTACATTTTTGTTACGTATTTCCTCCCTTGTCACCTTGTCTGCCTTGTCCTCCAAGTCTTGCCCTCACGACAATGTAAAATACCTACCCTTGTGAGCTGCCCCCTGCCCCCTGCCTCCTGAATGAACTCCTTGAACTCCTGAACTCCTGATTATGCCAATTACTACCCAGCAATTAATACAATGGAAACAGCAAGGACGGGCAATTGTCGCTTTGACTGCTTGGGATTATGCGATCGCTCAACTGTTAGATACAGCTGGTGTAGATTTAATCTTGGTGGGTGATTCTCTGGCAGTTATGCTGGGATATGAAACCACTCTGCCAGTTACGTTAGAAGAAATGATCCACCATGCTAAAGCTGTGCGTCGTGGTGTAAAACGGGCTTTGGTGGTGGTAGATTTACCATTCTTAACTTATCAAGAAAGTGTTTCCCAAGCGATGCACTCTGCTGGCAGAATACTGAAAGAAACTGGCGCACAGGCGGTAAAATTAGAAGGTGGCTATCCGGCAATGGTCGAAACTGTAGCCCGGTTGGTACAAGCTGGTATTCCTGTCATGGGTCATGTGGGTTTAACACCGCAATCAGTACATCAACTCGGTTTGCGACAACAGGGCAAAACTCAGACCGCAGGAGAGCGCATTTTCAATGAGGCGATCGCTCTAGAACAAGCTGGTGTATTCTCTCTAGTCTTAGAACATATCCCCGCCAATTTAGCATTAGAAATTACTCAAAAAGTACGTGTTCCTACCATCGGCATCGGTGCGGGTGTTGATTGTGATGGTCAAGTATTGGTGACTTCTGATGTTTTGGGGCTTTCAGAAAAACAGCCACCCTTTGCTAAAGTTTATACAAACTTACGAGAACAAATTACCAACGCAGTCCAAAGTTACGCCTTAGAAGTGCGCGGTGGACAATTTCCTAATTAGTTATTGGTGATTGGTCATTAGTTATTAGTCATTGGTCATTAGTTTAATTTTACCCAATCACCAGTCACCAATCACCAATCACCAATGTCATTTAGGTACATCTGAGTAATTCTATTACTATAGAGTACGTAAGGCTGCTAGTTTGTTATAGAAACACATAATTTTTGCTGAATTGTTGCGGATAAGGACTAAACTTAAAAATCTTGTACAGCAAATTCGTAAGCAGTCAGGAGTCAGGAGTCAGAATGTTTTATCAAACAGTAGATTATCAAATATATGATTTTGGACGTAACTGTTAAAAACCTGACTGCTGACCGCTAATAGCTAAATGCTTGCGGAAAACCTATCATTGTAAATGAAGTAATCATGTCTAAGGTTCTTGTTTCCGATCCCATTGACCAAGCTGGTATTGACATTCTTTCCCAAGTTGCTACAGTTGATGTCAAAACAAATCTAAAACCAGCAGAACTAATAGAAATTATTGGTGAGTATGACGCGCTGATGATTCGTTCTGGAACTCGCGTTACTCAAGAAATTATTGAAGCCAGTACCCAATTAAAAATTATTGGCCGTGCTGGTGTGGGTGTGGATAATGTGGATGTTCCTGCGGCTACCCGTAAAGGTATTGTAGTCGTTAATTCCCCAGAAGGAAATACCATTGCGGCTGCCGAACACGCATTAGCAATGATGTTATCTTTATCTCGTCATATCCCCGATGCTAATGCTTCTGTAAAAAGGGGAGAATGGGACAGAAAAACTTTTGTCGGTGCGGAAGTCTATAAGAAAACCCTGGGTATTGTGGGGTTAGGAAAAATCGGTTCTCATGTTGCTCATGTAGCTAAGGCAATGGGGATGAAGTTATTAGCTTATGATCCCTTTATTTCTACAGAAAGAGCAGAACAAATTGGTTGTCAGTTGGTGGAATTAGATTTATTATTCCAACAAGCAGACTATATCACTTTACACATTCCCAAAACTCCAGAAACTGCCAATTTAATCAACGCTAAAACTTTGGCGAAGATGAAACCAACCACCAGAATTATTAACTGTGCTAGGGGGGGAATTATTGATGAGGCAGCATTGGCAGCGGCGATTAAAGAAGGTAAAATTGCAGGTGCAGCTTTAGATGTATTCGACTCTGAACCTTTGGCAGAATCTGAGTTGCGATCGCTGGGTAAAGATATAATTCTCACACCCCATTTAGGTGCATCTACTGCCGAAGCCCAAGTAAACGTAGCCATAGACGTGGCAGAACAAATCCGCGATGTGTTGTTAGGACTACCAGCCCGTTCTGCGGTAAATATTCCTGGACTCGGACCCGATATCTTGGAAGAACTCAAGCCGTATATGCAGTTAGCGGAAACCTTGGGTAACTTGGTAGGACAACTGGCAGGTGGCAGGGTGGAAACACTGAATGTTAAACTACAAGGGGATCTGGCTACTAATAAGAGTCAGCCTTTAGTAGTAGCGGCGCTGAAAGGGTTGCTTTACCAAGCTTTGCGGGAACGGGTAAATTATGTCAATGCCAGCATAGAAGCCAAAGAAAGAGGTATTCGGGTAATTGAAACCAGGGATGCTTCAGCAAGAGACTATGCAGGTTCGCTACATTTGGAAGCTACAGGTACTTTAGGTACTCACTCTGTCACAGGTGCTTTGTTGGGTGATAAGGAAATTCACTTAACTGATGTGGATGGTTTCCCCATTAATGTGCCACCTAGCAAATATATGCTGTTCACCTTACACCGGGATATGCCAGGAATTATCGGTAAACTCGGTTCTTTACTGGGCAGTTTTAACGTTAACATTGCCAGTATGCAGGTAGGAAGGAAAATCGTCCGTGGTGATGCAGTAATGGCTTTAAGTATTGATGATCCTTTACCAGATGGCATCTTGGATGAAATTAAACAAGTATCTGGTATTCGGGATGCTTATACAGTAACACTTTAAAACAGGTGACAGGTGACAGGTGACAGGTGACAGTTATATTCTTTATTCCCTGTTTCCTGTTCCCCGTTCCCTGTTCCCTGTACTAGTAATTTAAAATTCTATGGCAAATACTTGGTGGGAACTGAAAATTTTATGTGAACCAGACCTAGAAGATTCTATCTTTTGGCGACTGGAAACTTTTGGCTGTCGTGGTACTGCTATTGAAAGCAAAGGAAATTCATCGCTGTTAAAGGCTTATTTGCCTAGCTTTCAAGCACAATTATTAGATTTATCGGCGTTATCTTTATGGTTGCGTCAAGATGCTTTGTGTATTGGGTTGCCTTCTCCGCTGTTACACTGGAATTTGATTGATGAGGAAGACTGGTCTAGTAGTTGGAAACAATATTGGCAACCTCAAGATATTGGCGATCGCTTCTTGATCAACCCCGCATGGCTACCATTACCTGCATCATCAGAACGGTTGGTGATTCGTCTTGATCCTGGTGTTGCTTTTGGTACAGGTAATCACGCCACAACTCAACTATGTCTAGAATCTCTGGAAATGCGCCTAAGTGCAATTCCTGATTCTTTTATAGGTACAGAGAATAAAAAAGATTCCCTAGTAATTGCGGATATTGGCTGCGGTTCTGGTATCCTTTCTGTAGGTGCTATACTCCTGGGGGCAAAAAAAGTTTATGCAGTTGATAATGATCCTTTGGCGGTAAAATCAACTTTGAGCAATCGCACCCTTAATGATATTAATTCAGAACGCTTGATCCCAGCCTTGGGTAGTGTGGACGTTTTGACAAAAATAATTGATCAGCCAGTTGATGGTATTGTTTGTAATATTTTGGCTGATGTCATTATTGAGTTAATTCCAGAAATGGCAGCTATTATTAAACCAAGTACCTGGGGTATTTTTAGTGGTATTTTATTAGAACAATCTAAAGCTGTGGCTGATGTTTTAGAACAAAATGGTTGGGTTGTGGCTACCCTGTGGAAACGCAAAGAATGGTGTTGTTTAAATGCCAGACGTTCTTAAAAACTGGTGACTGGGGACTGGGGACTGGGGACTGGGGACTGGGGACTGGGGACTGGGGACTGGGGACTGGGAAGATTAATAACCCATTACCCATTACCAATCACCAATTACCAATCACCAATCACCAATCACCAATCACCAATCACCAATCACCAAATTAAACCAGTGTTTGCAGATGTTGAATTAATTCTGGTGCTTGCAGTACACCTTCAATTCTATCTACAGGTTGACCATTCTTAAATAATACCAAGGTTGGTAAAGCTGCAATTTGATATTGACTAGCTAATTGAGTGTATTTCTCAGTGTCAATTTTGACAATTCGTAAACGGTCTTTTAATTGCAGATTCACTTGTTCTAAAATTGGTCCCATCATCTGACAAGGACCACACCATTCAGCGTAAAAGTCTACTAACACTGGTACATCAGAACCAGAGAGCATTTCTTCAAAGCTGTTAAATTGCTTTTTAGTTGTCATGATGGCACACACCAATTTTTGATTGTTTGTTTTAATGGTAGTTCTTAGAAATTAGAATCGGTGGAATTTTATTTTTTCTTGAGAAATTTTGCGGTTTCTTGATATTGGTTGATGTTCTCAATAAATTTATTAAGTATTGTTTCTAAATTTAAACATTTTCTTTTTTTGTGGTGATCAAATCGTATCGGCTCAATAAGTAGGGGAAAAAGAAAAAACGCTAAAGTGAGCAAGGGAGACAATAGCTTGATAGTATTACAGATTTAACAGAGGAAGGAGTCGCTAGAACGTCGATTCAGTAATGCTAGGTAATCTGTTTTTACCTTGTAGGGGCGAAGCATTCGGGTGATAACCTATCGCTGAAACCAGTTCATATTCTGTCCGAATGCTTCGCCCTTACGATTAATGAATCGGTGTTCTAGTGAGTTAGTAGATTTGGAGGTACCAAAAACGGATATTGTTTTAGGTTTTATATCCTCTCATGTGAGACATTTTACTGGTTTTGCATCGGTTTAGATTTTTTATTCATTTTCTGTTTTGCGTTCTTCCTTTGCGTCTCTGCGTCTTTGCGTGAAATAAACTCTCAATCAATCATTGAAACAAAGATTCCAAATCTCGATAACCACTAACTACACGCACAATTTCAATCCCACCATTAATAACTCGATAAAGAATCACATAACCATCCAAAGGAATACCCCGCAAATCAACCCTAATATTTTCATAGTCCCATATTAGGGTAATTAATTAAATACTTACACTTCTTTTCAAACTCATCAATAAAACGCTCTCCAGCATCAATATTTCTATTGGCAAAATAATCAATAATTTCTGATCAATCACGACTAGCTTCTGGAGAAATAATATGTGTTTTCATACTTATCTCTCTCTCGCTTGACGCAACTTATCCCGCAATTGTGCAATTACCACATCTCCCTCAATACCTTCCCCTCTATCCAATTGTTCAATAGCAACATCAACCTTTTCCCGTGTTTCTTCTACCCACTGCTGATAACCCTTATCCCACTCTAAAAGCAATTTCAAAGCTTTACTAATCACATCTTCAGGGTTAGCATACCTACCTGTGGCAATTTGCGCTTGAATAATTTTTTCTAATTCCGGTTCAATTTGGATATTCATGATTTATTCTGGTATTTGACCTATATATATTTTATATTTTATTATTAACACTTCTCTTCCTTTGTGTCTTTGCGTGAAATAAAAAAATCTCAAAATTTGCTATACCTCAAAATTTGCTATACTATAAACACACCTAAAAACTCATCTATTATTAACCATAAAATATATGACTCTTGCCCAATCTCACCAATATTTATCCCCAGAAGAATACTTAGAAGCTGAAAAATCCAGTCCTATTAAACATGAATATATTCAAGGGCAAATTTACGCAATGGCAGGTGCTAGTGATGCCCACGTGACAATCACTACTAATTTAGTTGCTCTTTTAAGAAATCATATTCGCGGTACAGGATGCCGTCTTTATGTTGCTGATATGAAAGCAAGAATTGAAACTCTGGATATTTTCTATTATCCTGATCTCATGGTAACTTGCGATCCAAGAGATACAGATTTTGAATATTTTAAACGCTATCCAAGTTTAATGATTGAAGTTTTATCACCTGCAACTGAAGCCTTTGATAGAGGTGATAAATTCATTGACTATCAAGAATTAGAAACATTACAAGAATATGTTTTAGTGAGCCAAAATCGTCAAAGAGTTGATTGTTTTCGTCGCAATAATCAAGGAAGATGGGAACTTTATATTTATAGAGGTAATCAACAATTGGAGTTAACAAGCGTAAATTTTAACTGTCTTTTAACCGATGTTTATGAAGATGTTAATTTTCCTAGTCGATAAGCTTCAATTTCTGCTGTAACCATCAATCAATGATATTATGCAAATAATCTCATTATCACCCAAAACATGACCCAAAAAATTACCCAAGTTGATGCTTTCACCCATACACCATTTACAGGCAACCCCGCCGCAGTTTGTGTATTAACAACTCCCCAACCAGACGACTGGATGCAACAAGTCGCCCAAGAAATGAATTTATCAGAAACGGCTTTTTTGATCAGAGAAAATGACGGTTTTAATCTGCGTTGGTTTACCCCATTAGTAGAAGTTCCTTTATGTGGTCATGCCACTTTAGCCAGCGCCCATGTATTATGGTCAGAAGGTCATTTATCACCAGAACAAGAAGCCCGTTTCTATACAAAAAGTGGTTTATTAATCGCTCAGAAAAAAGATAATTGGATTGAGTTAGATTTTCCTGTAAATTATTCCCAAACCCTAGAACCACCATCAGCATTAAATGAAGTTTTAGGAATAGATTATAAATCAGTTTACCTCAATTCTCTAGGTTATTTAGTAGAAGTTGCATCTGCGGAATTAGTGCGAGAAATGCAGCCGAATTTTCAACAGATGAAAAAATTACCCGTTGCTAATGTAATTGTTACCAGTATTGGTGATGGAGAATATGATTTTGTATCGCGGTTTTTTGCTCCAGGATTAGGTATTGATGAAGATCCAGTGACTGGTGCTGCACATTGTTGTTTAGCCCCATTTTGGCGTGAAAGGCTAAAAAAAGATGAGTTTTTAGCTTATCAAGCTTCTAGTCGTGGGGGTGTGGTTAAGATTTTTTATCCTGGGGAAAATCGCGTTTTTTTAGCTGGACAAGCTATAACTGTAATGCGCGGTGAGTTATTAGGTGACAGGTGACAGGTGACTGGGGACTGGTGACTGGGGACTGGGGACTGGTGACTGGGGACTGGGGACTGGGGACTGGTGACTGGGGACTGGTGACTGGTGACTGGTGACTGGTGACTGGTGACTGGTGACTGGCGACTGGTGACTGGTGACTGGGGACTGGGTAATCAATTTT
>NZ_BJCE01000257.1:0-7351 GCF_005402885.1 Sphaerospermopsis reniformis | reverse complement strand
GAAACATAAAATTGATTACCCAGTCACCAGTCACCAGTCACCAGTCACCAGTCACCAGTCATCAATCACCAATCACCAATCACCAGTCACCAATCACCAATCACCAGTCACCAGTCACCAGTCACCAATCACCAATCACCAGTCACCAGTCACCAATCACCTGTCACCTTTTACAAACCCCCGTTTAATTTGTTCGCTTTCCATAGCAGTAAATAAAGCGCGAAAATTACCTTCACCAAAACCAGCAGCTTGAGAACGACGTTCAATAAATTCCAAGAAAAAAGTAGGTTCATTAAAAATTGGCTGGGTGAAAATCTGCAATAGTAAAGCTTCTAAAGGTGCATCTTGTTGAGAGTCTACCAAAATTTCTTGTTGGGCGATCGCCTGTAATTCTTCAGGTGATAAAGGCAATTCTAAACGTTGTTGTAATTGTAAATAATAGCTTTTGGGAACAGAGAGAAAAGATAAACCAGCAGCCCGAAAACGAGCGATCGCATCAATTAAGTTTGCAGCTTGTAAAGCGATATGTTGCACACCAGAACCACGATTAAATGCTAAAAATTCCTGAATTTGGGAATTAGCAGAAGCAGGTTCATTAATTGGTAATTGTACCTTACCATTAGCAGAAATCATCACCTGACTATGCAAACCAGAAAAATCAGTTTGAATATTAAAACTTTGTTGGGGTTGAAAATCAAGAATATTCTGATACCATTTAACAGCAGTTTGTAAATCCCCGACTTCCACATTTAAAACCACATGATCTATACCTATAAAACCATCCTGTTCAATAATTGTTTTCTCAATATTTCTTTCAATTAATGAATGACTTAATTTACCCCAACCGGAAATTTTTGCATATTTGTAAAATTCACCATTTTCAACAGGTTGTAAAAGTGTAGCACCATTAGCAGTAGCCTTTGCCGTAACTGCCTTTAAATCTTCCACCACAAAAGCCACATCAACTACACCAGGAGGATGAAAACGTAAATATTCCGCTACAGGGCTACAGGGTAAAAGAGGTGAAGAAAGTAAAAAATAGACATCACCATTTTTCACAACTTCAGTCAGAGTGTGTAATGAACTTCCCTGATTTTCATAACTTGAAAAAAATGAATTAACTACTCTTTGAAAACCCAGATATTTGACAAACCAATCGCGCCAAGTGTGGGCATCTTCTACATAGAAGTGAACGTGATCAATTTGCAGCATATCAGTTATCAATTATCAGTTAACAGTGATCAGGTAAATGAAACACACCAGCAATAAAACTAAGTTTCTCTTTACGACTTTGCACCTCTGCACTTTGCGCGAAACTTGTATTTAAGTATGATTCATTTACCTGAAAAAAGCTCTTAGAAAAATAAATGACTATCAGGCTGAATATTAATTTCCATTGGCACAGCTTGAGGTTCAGCCGATAAAGCATAGAAAACAGCATTAGCCGCCGTTTCACAACTTAACATTTTACTTCTATCTACTTTTAAACTTACATTGTCCCAGAAAGGAGAATCTACACCACCAAAATAAAACAAAGTAAACTTGACACCAAAACGTTTAAGTTCATCCGCCATACACTTACTAAAACCCACAACCCCAAACTTAGAAGCAGAATAAGCCGCAGCCATCGGCATGGAATGTTTACCTAAAATCCCGACTATATTACAAATATGGCCAGATTTGCGTTTTTGCATTTCCTTAGCAGCAGCTTGAGAGGTATAAAAACAACCTTTTAAATTTAAGTCCAGAATTTTATCTAATTCCCCTGATTCTATATTGTTGTATGCCTTGAGAATACCTAAACCAGCCGCATTTACCAAAACATCAATTTTACCGAACTGCGCCACAGTTGCTTGTATCAATGCTTCCACCTGTTCTGGTTGTGTAATATCCGTTGGCACTGTCAGCACTTCCCCTGATAACTCACTAGCTAATGTTGTTAAATTCAAGGCATTTCTAGCAGCTAATACCAATTTAGCCCCAGTGGGTGCAAGTTGACGAACTAAGGCTGAACCAATACCACCAGTAGCACCAACGATGACAATAACTTTATCCTGCATGACAGTATTGATAATCCCTTTACATTTCTTTATATACTATAGCACTAGTCATGAGTCAGTCGGGGTTATGACTCCCGGACTTCTTAAAGAAGTCCGGGATCTAAATAAAAACTTTATATTTCATATTTCTCATTTTTCTTTTTCCTGCGATCGCCTTAATTTCTGCAAACTATCTTTTACTAGTACAAAACCAGTATACTTGGTTGGTACATAAAGAATTTTATCGAAATGTTTTTGCAATACCTGATTCAAATCTTGCAGTTTTTGCAATAGCTCATCATTTTCTACATTATTTTCTACATTTTTTATTTCCAGAGGAGAATTGATAATTTCTACGTTTTCCACACCCAACTGATTGAGAATTTCCCAGTGTTCATCCTCTGAAATTTCCAAATCTTGAGCCATTTTTTGTAATACTTCTAAACCTTCAGAGTATTTCATCTTTCCTTCTACTAAAAATTCCCGTGCCACACCTTTGTATGCATGATAGAGTTTGTTTTTTGTGAAAGTTGGTAATACCTTGGCTAATACATATATTTCATGAGTATTTAATTCCTTAATAGAACGTCCATCTAAATATTTGGGCAAATTGATATCTAGTTTTTCTAGTTGCTTGCATAAACGATTAGCAACACTTTCTCTTGAGTAAATATCCTGGCTACGTCCCCAAGTTTTGTATAGCCACATTGTACTCAAGATGACTAATAATATATCGTATAAATATTGTATCCATAATGGCAATAATATAATGAGAGGAAGACCAGCAAAAATAAAAAAGAAGTTGAAAATGCCAAAGGTGCAAATGGTAAAAATTCGATGTCTAATAGTATCAATAGAAAGATGAAGATGATGACGCAGACTATAAGCTTTTGCTTTCTTTTCTATTACTTTTCCCCACCCATAGCCCAGGGCTGTAAATCCTCCAAGAGTCATAGGCACTGCAACTATTTTAGGTATATTAACTGTTTTTCCTAACACATAAAATCCCGGTGCAAACAGTGATGCAAGTTGATCGGTTTCTCTTGCCCAAATACCAGAAAAGTAATAATCCCAATAACCAGCATACAGATAGTAATAAACAAAATAACCAATAACTAAACCAACATAGCCGTAACGTACAAACGATGATTCTGGACGTTTTAAATCAGACCAATAAGTTCTTTCGGAATCAATATCAATACAAGGATTTTGACAAGCTACACAAGCACTTTTTTCTTTACCATCTGGTAATGTAGTACGGCACATTGATTGAGTAATTAATTCCTCACTTGTATGAGCCTGACTGCTAAATAATCCACCAGGTTCACTATAAATCCTTTGCACTGTAGCCATCGGACAAAAGTAGTTACACCAAGACTTACCACTATATAAATAACCCACAATAATAGCGAATGCAATGGTAAATAATAGCCATAATGTTAACATTAAACGATCTGCATTAAAAAATAAAATACGACCACATAACCCTACAAACAGCCATGCAAATTGTACATAGGGATAATTTTTGCCTAACCATGAATCAGGCTTAATTTTGACTAACTCATAACGTATTTTGCCAGTTTTAGGATCTTCTCGTTTGATTTGACGCTGCCAACCTAAAGAGCGGGGAATTTGTGATAAAAAAGATAGGGGGCAAATTCTTCGCCACATTTCATGTCCGAACACTAGTAAAATGAAAATAGAAATAGGAATAATTGCTCCCCAAAATAAGGTTGTTCCCAGAGGATAAGGCTGTTGTGATAGGCATTTATCTTGTACTTGAATACAAGTATTGGACAATCTCAAAGGACTCCAAGTATTTTCAGGTTTAGTCAATATTGAAGATAAAGGATCATATAAAAAAGATGCCATTAATCCTAGCCATAGGATAGTTAATACCCAGCGGATCTTGTGTATGAGAGTTTCAGATATACGATTAAACATGATTATTCGGTACTTGTTATGCTAAATTACTATTGGGTAAGAAAGAACAGGTAACGGGGAACAGGGAAAAAATCTTTGAAAAAATCTTTAATTTTCTAGTTTTTTAATAGAAATAATAATCATTGATACAGCTATAAGCATAGTTTTTTCTATGAGGTACTACTTCTTATATGCTGATAATAGCTATCTATTGTTACCTCTGGAGTCGGAAAAGTCGGATCTGTCAGTCGGAAAAGTAGGGGAGGGGTAGGTAATTCACAAGGGTAGGTATTTTACATTGTCGTCAGGGCAAGACTTGGTGGACAAGGTGGACAAGGGAGGAAAACCGTACAAAATCAGATGCTCTTGGTAACCAAAAAAGTCCGTCAAAATACTGTTGTGCGTATCAAATCTTCCTTGTCCATCCCTTCGACTACGCTCAGGACAAGCCTTCCTTGTCTTCCTGGTCTTGCCTTCACAGATCATATTAAAAACCTACCCCTGTGAGGGGGGTAGCAATGTGATTAAAATCATACTATACTACTTTTAAAACATCCTCTTAGGTTTATTTAATGTTTATTTAATGTTTTTTTAATGTTTTTTTTAAAGTTAGATCACTTATCGTCCTGAATATTTTTCATACTTAATATATTTCCTATTTATCCTTCATTAAATATTTAAAATTCTTCTGAATAAATTTACTATCATAGTGCTGACTGGACATATATCGGGATGAATTAATGATCTAAGAGCTATGTAGGATATGTTCTGTCAAGTAGTTCATCAACATGGAAAGAATAACTCTTATTGATGTAAGAAATAACTTTGAGTATCAATTATCTCCAAGGAAAAATATCTCAAAGTTTGATCTCAAAATTTGCTCTCATCATTATCTTCCAGATATATTATTTTCATAGTAGAGGACTTTTCTAGTGGCTACAAGTCATCTCAATCGTAAACAAGTAATTACTACCTCTAAACAAAGCGTATTTGATCTTAGACAAATAGCTACAATTTTGTTTTACAGACGCTTTTTAATTTTGGGGGTTTCTTGTGCAGTAATATCAGTTACAAGTCTTTTGGCTGTCATCACAAAACCGATGTACCAGAGTTCTATGCAAATCATGATAACTGATGATTTGGATCAAGAATTACGATCAACTCAGAGCCAAATACAGAGCCAAACACAGAGCCAAACACAGAGCCAAATAGATGCAACCAGTCAGTTAAATAATTCTGATAATTCATCTGGAGAATATACCCAGCAGATGAAATTAATGCTGAGTTCTAAACTAGTACAAAAAGCAGTTGATTTACTACGTGCTGATTATCCCAATATTACCTTAGAAGATATCAAAGGTAACAGTGATACTGGCAAAACTGGATATTTGCAAATCAAACCCGCAGAAGAAAAATTATCATCTAATGGGGTTAATAATCAAGTATTTATCGTTTCATTTAAAGACCCCGATCCTGTCAAAACCCAAAGAGTATTACAAGCTCTGCAAAAAGTTTATCAAGACTATAATCTTGAACAAAAAAATCAGCGTGTTAATCAAGGTTTAGCCTTTGTTAACAACCGATTACCAAGGTTACAGAATGAGACATTAGCGGCTGAAAAAAGATTAGCATTTTTTCGCCGGAAACATAATGTAATTGATCCACAAATACAAAGTAAAATATTGTTAGAATCTCTGGCTGATATTCAGAAACAACGACAAAATAACCGGTTACAACTCGAAACTGTAGAAAATCGCTACAAAAGTCTAGAACAAAAATTAGCATCTTCCCAAAAGAATGCACAGTTAACTGCTAGTTTAAATCGTTCCAGTAACTATGAAGCTTTAGTCAATGAACTTAGAAAAACAGAAGCTAATTTAGCTCAGGAGCGTTTGCGCTACACCGATAATTCTCCAGTGGTGATCAGACTGAAGGAAAAACGCCAACTTCAGATGGCATTATTACAAGAACAATTGCAAAATACAGCTACTAATACTGATCAAAATACAGAGAATTTATTAACTGTTGATAATAAATTATCTGAGGAGTTAGCCGGGTTGAGTAAACAACGAAATTCACTCATTAATAAAGAAAATAACTTAGTTAAATCTGAACAAGAAATTCGCACACAATTAAATACATACCCCAGCCTTATATCAGAATATAATCGTTTGTTATCCGATGTAAAAATCCAACGCCAAACACTTGAACAACTGGTACAATTCCAACAATCATTAGGATTGAAAATTGCTCAAAGCGGATTTGAGTGGGAAATTTTGGAAGAACCAGCAGTAGGTATTTATATTGGTACAAAAAAATGGTTATTGATTATTGGTGGAATAGTAACTGGACCAATTTTAGGTGTGATTGTAGTCTTAACTTGGGAAATGTTTAACAAGGTAATTTTTTCACCTTTACATTTACAAAAACTAACAAATATCAGATTACTTGGTTCTGTGCCAAAATTGGGTAAACCTAGTTTAAAAAGCAGATTGAAAGAAATATTGAGACAGAAGCAAGAAAAACAAGCATCGGTAATTACAGAAAACATAAATACAGAAAACATAAAGACAGAAAACAAAAGTAAATTATCCAGCCATGAAACCCTGGATATGATTTACCAAAATCTGCAAATCTTTAAAAATTCCTTACCTTTTAAATCCTTGATGTTGACTTCTGCACTACCAGGAGAAGGGAAAACAACCTTAACTTTAGGGTTGGGAGCGAGTGCAGCGAATATGCACCAACGGGTATTAGTCATTGATGCTAATTTGCGATCGCCCAGCTTACACAAAATTTTGGGAATCTCTAATGATTGGGGTTTATCTTTATTATTGCTGGATGACATCAAGACACAATTTCAAAATTATATTCAACCTATTCACCCATCAATAGATGTTTTAACCGCAGGACCCCAACCAGATAATGTAGTGAATCTCCTCAGTTCAGAAAGACTTAAAGAATTAATAGAGTCTTTTGAAAAAATCTATGATCTAGTTTTAATAGATACTTCTTCTATTTTAGATAGTGTTGATGCGAGAATTATCGCCTCTGTTTCTAATGGTATTGTCATCGTCGGACGCATCGGGCAATTAACACCACATCAACTAATGCAAACAACAGAAATTTTGAGTCAGTTAAATTTAATTGGTATTGTTGCCAATGAAGTCAATAATTCAGGTGACTGGTGACTGGTGACAGGTGACAGGTGACTGGTGACAGGTGACTGGTGACTGGTGACTGGTGACAGGTGACTGGTGACTGGTGACTGGTGACTGGTGACTGGTGACTGGGAAAATACAAATAATTTCTCCCTGACTCCTGACTCCTTGATCTCCTGTAAGGGCGAAGGGGGATAAATTATCAATTTTTATCACAGGTTATTTTCC
>NZ_BJCE01000256.1:0-7359 GCF_005402885.1 Sphaerospermopsis reniformis | reverse complement strand
GCAGGGTGTAGGGGAAACAAAGGCATTTTAGCCCCCCTTTTTTTAAGCATGGCTGTTTCTTTATTTCAGGAGGGTACATTTGTCAATATCTTTAGTGATAGTTTTTGAAACAAAATCAATGTGAACCTCATTGATTCAAAACTCACAAATTTTTCCCCAGAAAATCAGAGCGATTCCCAAAATCGAATCTTGACATTATGCGCCTTTTTGGGAATAAAACATCCCTGCTTTTTTCAAGCGGGGTTGCGGGGATGAAAACCTAAACTGAAAAGTATTGCTATTAGTCCCAATCAATAAGGACTTAGCTTGTATACCCCGGATTTCTAATCGTCAGATCAAAAGATAGATTAGAAAAGAGGATTTAGTATAATTAATTACTGCTGTAAAGGAAATTTTGCATGACAATTAAGGAAATCTTTGCTGCTGATGTTGCCCGTAATATTGCGCCGGTTGTCTATTTTCATGAGCAAGACCCAGCCAAAGTTTTAGAAGAAGTCTCGGAATACATTATCACTGGTGGTTATCCTGAACAAGACCCCCGCCATAAGCGTGTACAATCAGGTATTCATGAGCAATTTGTCAAACTCCTCAAAGGCATAGCAGCAGAATTACAAAAACGGGGCGGTGTAGAATTACCAGCTTCTTGGATCTCAGGTTTTTATGGTTCTGGTAAATCTAGTTTTGCTAAACTTTTAGGCTTGGCTTTAGATGGTATTATCTTACCTAATGGTCGCACTTTAGCTGATACCCTCTTAGAAAGGGATGATTCTCCCAAAAGTCAAGAATTTCGTGATGCTTGGTATGAACTGCGAAATCAGCTTGACCCTATTGCCGTAGTTTTTGATATTGGTGCTGTGGCCAGGGATGATGAAGATATTCACTCGGCAGTTAAGCGAGAGATTCAATCACGTTTAGGCTACTGTACTATTAGTAATTATGTTGCAGATCACGAACTGAAATTAGAATTAGACCGCAAATGGGATGAATTTCTCAGTTGTGCAGAACAGACTTTAGGCGAACCTTGGTCAACAGCAAAAAAAGATCAATTAGCAGAAGAAGCCTTTTCTGAAGTCATGCACGCCATGAACCCCAGTCGCTACATTGACCCCATGAGTTGGCTTGATAGTCGTGCTGGCGCACAAACCGGAATCGGTACATCAGTTGCAGAAACCACGAAAGCGATTATTGATATGCTCAATTTTCGCGCCCCTGGTAAAACTTTGTTTGTGGTGGTGGATGAAGTGAGCCAGTATATCTATCAAAATACTAACCGGATGCTGAAACTACAATCTTTTGTTTCTGATTTAGGACAAAAGCTAAAAGGACGGGTGTGGTTATTGGCTACTGGTCAACAAAAATTAGAAGATTCTGATGATGAAAGTAACATTGGTAAACTCAAAGACCGCTTTCCGCCAAAGTTGCGGGTTCACCTTGCACCTACTAATATTCGGGATGTAGTTCACAAACGTTTGCTCAAAAAAGCCCCTAGCAAAGAACCAGAATTAAGAACATTATTTCAGCAACACCGTAGTGATTTAAAACTCTACGGTTATAAATGTGATTCTATCACTGAGGAAGACTTTGTAGAAGTTTATCCCATGCTTCCTGGTTATGTGGATTTGTTGATGCAAATTACCTCTAACCTCCGCACTCGTTCTAGTCGCGCTAAAGGTGATGATTATGCAATTCGTGGGCTATTGCAATTATTAGGAGAATTGTTTCGAGAACAGAAATTAGGAGATAAGCCTATAGGTGCGTTGGTAACTTTAGAAAACATTTACGAAGTCCAACAATCTGCCTTAGATGCTGATGTTCAGAATACTTTAGCCCGAATTTTTAACCATGAACAAGTAATTAATGATGAAATGGCGGTGAAAGTAGCTAAAGTTGTGGCACTGTTAGAGTTAATTCAAGAACAAGAACCCACTACCACTAATTTAGTTAGTCAGTGTTTATATTCTGAATTAGGCATGAATAATCCAGAGTCAAGTGTAACTCTAGCATTAGAAAAATTGCGGGGTTTAGGGTTATTGTCCTATTCTGATAAACTCGGTTATAAAATTCAAAGTTCTGCGGGACAAGAATGGCAAAGAGAACGAGAACCAAAGCCTACGAATGGGAACTGAGACTACAAGACGAAATCGCCCCGGATTTTACCATAGATGAAATTGACTCCCACCAACTGCGAAAAGACTTTATAGATAAAAACCCCGAACTCGTAGAAGAAATAATAGAAAAAGAAGAAAAACGGCGAGAACGTAAACGCAAAAAACAAGACCAGGAAGAAGACTGGAGTATTCCCACAGCCCCAGACTATGAAGAAGAATAAGAGAATAGGGAATGGGGAAACAAGTATAAAATTTAGTTTCTACGCTTCTGCATGAAATACAGCACATTGCAGATCAATCACATCCAAATTTTTATCACAAAGCCTTAAACCAAGAGAATTTCCAACCTGGTCACTGCTGTAATATAATTTCAAACAAACAGCAACAAACTAAACACAAGGTACTATGGAAAAAAGTAAAAAATGACCAGACCTTATCAAATTGTAATAGACACTAACGTAATTCTAGCTGGTCTACGTTCTAACCGTGGTGCATCCTACAAGTTATTAACCATACTCAACGATACTCGTTGGCAATTAAATATTTCCACCGCTTTAATCTTCGAGTATGAAGAAATACTGAAACGAGAAAAAGACCAATTAAACCTAAAAAATGAAGATATTGATAATGTTATAGAAGCGATTTGTGCCATATCCAACCAATGTAATATTTTTTATCTATGGCGACCAGTTGCACGAGACCCAGATGATGATTTTGTCATAGATTTAGCCGTAGAATGCCAAGCCGACTTTATCATCACTTACAATCAAAAAGATTTACAAGCAGCAGAAAAATTTGGCATCAGAGTATTAACTCCTAAACAATTCTTACAACAAGTAGGAGAATTATCATGAGTAACTTAAACGTACAAATCCCGGAATCTTTATATAAACAAATCGAAGCCTTAGCAGCCAAAGAAAATATGACCTTAGAACAACTTGTAGCTATTGCCCTATCAGCACAAGTTTCTGCATGGATGACCAAAGACTATATCGAAGAAAAAGCTAAACGTGGTAGTTGGCATAAATTCCAACAAGTTTTAGCTAAAGTCCCCAATGTAGAACCAGAAGATTATGACAAATTATAAGCCAAAACAACCCACTCAAATGAACCAACAAAATTTACAAACAAAATATAATACAAATAGTGTATGGGAAGATTTAGTAATTTCCATTTTATCAGTAAATCAATACACATTAAGTAAAACTTATGCAAATATTGAAAGTATGAGAGAAATTGGATTATTTAATCCAGAGAACTTAAAACAATGGGATATTCAGGAAATGAATCAACGCCTTCGTCAAGGAGGTTGTGAACGTGGTTCATTTATGACTAATTTATTTGCCGAAAGATTGACAGCTTTAGGAATATTAATTGCTAATCAAGGTATAAACAACTGTGAGAAAATACTTTCAAGTAGAGATAAAAAACTAATCACCGATTTCTTAATGCCCGTCAAAGGAATTGGACCAAAAGTTATTCAAAACTTCTTCTTACTTCAGGAACTATAAAAACCTGTATTATTCATGATTAAAAATCAAAGTATGAAAAATCAAAGTATGAAAACCTCAACTTCTTTTACTATTCCTTCCACTACTTTTCCTTCCACCTTTGCCCCTACCCTGCGGGATCTCCTAACGGAGATTGCGCCTTTGCGTGAGGTATTAAATAAACCCAGTTAAATAAACCCAGGACTTACACAAAATATGACGAAAGTAGGGGTAATTCATGAATTACCCCTACGAAAGAATCAGGTTTTTGATTGCTTCGTGCGTAAGTCCTAAAACCTTTAAATCAGAAAAAAAAGTAAAAAAATATCTGTATTAATCTGCGTTTATCTGCGTTTAAAAAAACACCCCAAAATCAAATTAACTTACCTTTGGGGGTGAAAGTCCCCAGCTTCTACAAGCAACCGGTTTTGCGTCGGGGTAAAATCCCTGTTACAAAACGTAATTCTACATTCTAAATTCTAAATTCTTCATTTTTTTAATTCCCCATCCATGTCTATTATTACCAACTATCTAAAAACCGAAATCGAACAGAAATTGCGGGAACAAGGAATAGTCATCTGGCTAGATAAAGACGCACACTATAACAACTATGTTGATGAACTCATAACCCGCCATCGCCAAGGTGAATTTTTCGCCCCAGTCGTCGCCTTTCGTGGTAGTTATCTAGAAATGTTATTTGCCCTAGAACCTTATGGTAATGGACTCGTCCCCGAAACATTACTCATTCATATGCCCGGACATACAGAAGATACAATTCGTAAAACCCCCATTTTAGAACTTTACCGGGCTGGTTATCGTTTCCGCAAAGCCTTAGACACCCTCATCCGCGAAGCCTCCACAGGTCAAGTTACCCCCACAGAACTAGAAAACTACCTTTCTCAAGGCGTTAGCGACCTGGCCACCGCCGAAACTTGGTTAGAAAATACCCTTTCCCAACCCCAAGACAGCCTAGCTAAATACTTAGAAAATTTCAGCCTAGAATGGATTTTAGAAGGTTTACTGGATCTAGACAACATCATAGATGAAGCTAAAAAACTACGGGTTAAATTTCCAGATACCCACAGTCTCGACACCCTAACTCAACATCTGTACCGCCACACAGGTATGGATGAGGCATTTTTACAGTTTTACTACAACCAAGAAACACTCTCCTTTTCTAGACTAGGTGAAGCCTTCGCTGCGTGGCTGATGTGCGTTGAATATGTCCAAAACCTCAACCGTTTACCCCACCTTCCCCAACTCCAACCCCTCAGCCAACTTTCTTTACCCCTACGGAAAAACTGTAAACAATTAATAGAGTACCTGCGTCAACGCTATCCCGATACCTACGCCGCCCAAGCGGTAATTGTTGAGTCTCACCTAGAACCTGAATTACAAACTCTTATCCCAGAGGAATTAAGCAAAATTCAGACTTTCCAATGGGGAGAAAACGCAGTTTTAGCCGCCGCAGTTCAGGCATTATTAGCAGGAAATTATAGTAAAGTTTTAACATGGTCAAAACCACGTACAGAAACACCTACATTTTGGTTAGAACGTCATAGCACCCAGAGAATAGAATGGACACTCATCCAAGCCGCCGCAACTTTAGGTGATAAAATTAACAACTCTGGCAGGATTAAAACCTTAGATAATCTCCGAGCCGTCTTAGAATACTATACCGATTCTGGTTATCAAGTAGACCTAGCCCATCGCCGTTTTGAGCAACAATACGTAAATTTACCAGATTTACCCCATTTTGCCCAACTCCTAGAAGCTACTGAACAACTCCGTCGCCAATATCGAGTTTGGGCTGATAATTTAGCCCAAGACTTTAGCGACATCTGCCAAAAAGACAGCTTTTTGCCAGAAGCAGATTTACAACAGCGTACCATCTATGATCAAGTTGTTCACCCACTCACCCAAAACAATCATAAAAAAGTTGCCTATTTTTTAATTGATGCTTTTCGCTATGAAATGGCTACAGAATTACTCCAAGATTTTACGGAAGCTGGTTCTGTAGTATCACTTAAAGGACGGTATGCAGAATTGCCTAGTATTACCGCCGTAGGCATGAACGCCTTAACTCCTGTCAGCCAAGGAGGAAAACTACTCTTAGCAGGTGATAATGGTTTCAAGGGTTTTAAAACAGGTGAATATACAGTCCGCAGTCCCCAAGAAAGGGTGAGAGCGATCAAAGATAAGAGTGTTTCTCAACATGGTAAGGAAAGTAAAGAAATTGTCAGCTTTAACTTAACAGAAGTGCGTAATTGTACAGCATCCAAGCTGAAAAAAACCTGTGCTAATGCCCGCTTAATTATTATTCATAGTCGAGAAATTGACGATGCAGGAGAAGCTAACCTGGGTTTAGCCACCTTTGAAACTTGGCTGGGACAAATCAAATCTGCCTGGAATCACTTAAAAAATGCTGGCATAAATGAATTTATTTTGACAGCAGATCATGGTTTTTTACTGCAAGACCATACGACTAAGGAAAAAAACTATGGTAGTAAAAAAGACCCATACCGCCGCTATATTCTAGATTCAGAACCACGCTCCGAGGAAGGTTGTGTCACAGTTTCTTTAAGTTCCTTAAAATATGAAGGACAAAATAAATACTTAATATTCTGCAAAGATACCTCCGTATTTGCTACGGGTAATCCTGGAGCTACCTTTGTACATGGTGGTAACAGTTTACAAGAGCGTGTAATTCCTGTCCTGAAAGTATCTCAGCGTTATAATTCCCTGTCGGGAATGGTGAAATATTTAATTGAAGCTCAAGCAGATAATAACAGAATCCGTTTAAGAGTAAAACCAGCCCCTTTACCCCAAAGTGTGTTAAATTTTACTGAATCTAAAACAATTAATTTAGCGTTTCATGTTCCTAACCGTCAGGATATTCAAATTACAATTAAAGATGTAATTGGTGCAAAGATAAATAACCAACAACTGCAAATTCCCGTTACAGATGAATGGGTAGAAGTAGGCTTGGATCTGAGAGGACAACGGGATGAACGAGTCCGTATTGAGATTTTTCACCCTGACGGTATAGAGGATGTAGAAGCAACCATTCCCCAAGAATATTTTGACGTTTCTGGTTCTTTGAAAACTGAAGTTAGCACCACACAAACACCAAGCAGCAATGATTGGCAAAATAGTTTTGAGGATCAAGCAATAGCCCAAGTATTCCTGCATCTGCAAAAACACAACTCTATTACCGAAATAGAACTCACCCAAATTCTTGGTAATCCTAGAAAAACAAGACGGTTTGCTTTAGACTTTGAGGAATACTTGAAAAAAGTTCCCTTCCTAGTCAGGATTGAAACTACAAATAATGGTAAGCGTTACGTTAAACAAAACTGAAATTAAAATCAATATACAGCAGAATTCAGAAGTCAGGAGTCAGGAGTCAGGAGTCAGGAGTCAGGAGTATGGCTAACGCCACGCTATGCCTATAGCTCCTACGTCGCTACGGATACTGTTGGCACGCCACGCTTCGCTATCAGGAGTTCAGGAGTTCAGGAGTAAAACTGGCTTTGTGTATAGGTTTAAATCTTGATTCTGTACCTCATATCTTAGGAAACTGCTGTAAGTACCCAAGCAAAATTAATTTAAGTAAGTCGGCACGAAAAAACCAAGGTGTGTAACAAAATGTAAAATTCCTAAAAACCTTTTCCCTCCAGCATAGCTGCCCCCATACTCCCTACTCCCTACTCCCTACTCCCTACTCCCTACTCCCTGCCCCCTGCCCCCTGCCCCCTGCC
>NZ_BJCE01000255.1:0-7501 GCF_005402885.1 Sphaerospermopsis reniformis | reverse complement strand
GGTGATTGGTGATTGGTGATTGGTGATTGGTGATTGGTGATTGGTGATTGGTGATTGGTGATTGGTGATTGGTGATTGGTGATTGGTGATTGGTGATTGGTGATTGGTGATTGGTGATTGGGTAAAATTAATTTACTTTTACCTCTTGCCTCTTGCCTCTTGCCTCTTGCCTCTTGCCTCTTACCTCTTACCTCTTACCTCTTACCTCTTACCTCTTACCTCTTACCTCTTACCTCTTGCCTTTTGCCTTTTGCCTTTTGCCTCTAATTCTTACCATTACCAGAAGTTTTACCATCATCTTCTTTAGTTACAGATTCAGCAATTAATTCTTGAAACATATCTGTAGAATTAGCTGGATCTACAAACACAATTTTAGCGTTATTACTTTCGCCCAATTTTTGGCTGGCTTGTACATAATCTTGAGCTACAAGATATCTTAAAATATCTTTGCTTTCGGGATGGGAACGTATAGCTTCAGAAATAATTTCCATTGAAGTCTTAGTTCCTTCGGCTTTCTTAATAGCTGCTTGTCTCTCACCTTCAGCAGCAGCGATTACCGCCCGTTTTCTAATTTCTGCTGCTCTTTCCTCTTCCATTGACTTCTGTACACTTTCAGGGGGTGTAATTCGCTGAAAATCCAACCGCAGAATTTCGACTCCCCAAGTCCGTGAAGTTGGATTTAATTGATCTAATATGCTTTTGTCCATATCTGCCCTAGACATATTAGCTTCCTCTACAGTTTTCTGGGCTATAATTTCCCGCACTGTAGTTGTAGCTAAATTTGAAAGTGCCTGTTCCAAATCATCAACTGCATAAAAGCTTTTTTCTATCTCGACAATGCGCCAGTAAACAACTGCATCTATTTCCATGTAAATACCATCTTTAGTAATGACATTCTGGGGCTTAACATCTAAAATCTGTTCCCTGGTGGTATCTTCCATAACAATTTGATCAAGAAAGGGAACAATGAAATTAAGTCCTGGTTTTAGTTTTCGATGATATTTTCCCAAGCGTTCAACTAGAGCTTCATTACCTTGATTAACCAGTTTTGCAGATCCTAAAGCATAACCTATGAGTGCTAAAACTATAGCAATAATTGGCTCCATATATACTCCTATTTAGGGCTGGAGAGAATTGAGTATAAAACAGTATGGTAAGAAGTCAGGAATCAGAATTCAGGAATCCTGTATTCTGTATCCTGAATTCTTACACAGCATGATATTTTACAATATTTGTTGATGCTTGTTGGAACTATTATCCGATGAGTAGCTCATTTCTCTAATCCCAACCGGGGACGAATCCCATAATTCCGATACCGGAAATAATCCCGCAAAATCCGGTCATGGTCAAAACATAAGTTAATCGGTACACACCAAGGCTCAAAAACACCTACACCCTTAGCATCATCACCCGCAACAGGTTCACCCGTCGCAGTTGCCAAAAATACAATACTAATTGTATGTTGACGAGGATCACGACTAGGATCAGAATAAACCAAAAACTGTTCAATTAACTCTATTTTTAAACCTATTTCTTCCTCGGCTTCCCTGCGTGCTGACACTTCCACAGGTTCACCATAATCTACAAACCCTCCGGGAATAGCCCATCCTAAAGGTTCATTATGTCTTTCAATCAGAATGATCGGGCGATGAGGTCGATCAATTAATTCAATAATAATATCAACGGTAGGAGCAGGATTTCTGTTGTTATTGTTAAGAATCAACATATTTTTAATTTAGTGTCCCTAAAAAATCAATTAAATGTAACATTTGTGTAAGTCCTCATCAACAATCTACTCACATTCACCATTAACTATGCCTTTTCCTAGATCAAGCGGAATTTTACTGCATCCAACTTGTTTCCCCAGTCGTTTCGGGATTGGGGATTTAGGGGATAAAGCTTATCGTTTTATTGATTTTCTCAAAGATAGCTACCAGCAATATTGGCAAGTTTTACCTTTAGGACCTACTGGTTATGGTAATTCTCCTTATATGTGCTACTCAGCAATGGCAGGAAATCACCTGCTGATTAGTCCAGATAAGCTGGTAGATGAGGGTTTGTTATCTGAAGCAGATTTTGCGAATTTACCAGCATTTCCGGCTGATAAAGTGGATTTTGAGCGAGTTATTCCCATTAAAACCAATCTGCTCAAAAAAGCTTGCGAAAATTTTAAACATCACGCCACCGCTATCCAAAGAAAAGCTTTTCACACTTTTTGCAACACCAGAGGCTATTGGCTGGATAACTATGCTTTGTTTATGGCGCTCAAAGATGCCCACAATGGAGCTAGTTGGTACACTTGGGAACTAGAACTGGCAAAAAGAGAACCCGCAGCATTGGCCCGGATGGAACAAGGGTTAACACAAGAAATATTTTATTACAAGTTCATCCAATATGAGTTTTTCCGTCAATGGTCAGAACTCAAGAATTACGCTAATCAAAATGGTGTAGATATTATTGGTGATATCCCCATTTACGTAGCTCATGATAGTGCTGATGTATGGGCAAATCCTGAATTTTTTGCTTTGGATGAAGAAACAGGTGCAGCGGCTTTAATGGCAGGAGTTCCACCAGATTATTTTAGCGCCACTGGTCAATTATGGGGCAACCCGGTTTACAACTGGGAAAAGTTGCAAAAGCAGGACTTTAAATGGTGGGTGCAACGTTTTGAGGCTATGCTGGATTATGTTGATATAATTCGGATTGACCATTTCCGAGGGTTTGAGGCTTATTGGGCTGTACCCCAAGGAGAAGAAACCGCCATCAATGGAGAATGGATCAAAGCGCCAGGGGTAGAATTTTTTGCAGTTATTAAACAAAAACTGGGCAAATTACCGATTTTAGCCGAAGATTTGGGGATTATTACAGAAGAAGTGGAAGCACTACGAGATCAATTTGAGTTTCCGGGGATGAAGGTATTACAATTTGCCTTTGGTTCAGATCCTGGTAATCCGTTTTTACCTTTTAATTACCCACGCAATGCAGTAGTTTACACTGGCACTCACGACAATGACACGACTCTAGGCTGGTTCAATACTACGAATGATTACGAAAAGCAAAATTTACTGTTATATTTGGGAAATATTAGCCCTGATGGTATACACTGGGATTTAATTCGTTTAGCTTTGAGTTCCATCGCTAATCAAGCGATTATTCCTTTACAGGATGTTTTGGGATTGGGAACTCAAGCCAGAATGAATTATCCCAGTACGGCTGAGGGTAATTGGGAATGGCGTTATCAGCAAGAGGTTTTGACTAAGGAATTGCGCGATCGCTTGAAAATTCTCACCAATCTTTATGGACGCGCTCCCATAAGTTGATGATTAACTTTTCCTGATTAACTTTTTCTGGGTGCGTAGTATAAAGCTGAAACCTCTATTCCGTACTCAAAACCTCATGGTTAGTAGGGGTTGGTTTAACCTAATTAGCAGTCTCAAGGAAACATAGCTATTTTTAGTTATGTGTAGTATATGATATTGGCAGATAACAGCACAATGTTTCCTATATTGTGTTGTATGCCACTGATAAATTTAATACTTGGATAACCTATCCCTACTGGCGCACGACGTTTCAAGACCTGACCTTAGCGGCAATCCTGACTTCCTGAAATTTCCCTGGTTGTCCCATTTGTTTAGGTTGTTGCTGATTAACGCTCATCAACACACCCCCAGCATTGTTAGTTTTTACGGTCAGTTCTTCAGCAGCTTTCCATTTGCGGTGAGATCCTTTTGGTAGAACTCCCTCAAACTCGGTTTTACCATCAGCGACAATACGAACCCAAGATGAGGACTGCAAGGTAACATCAATTTCTACAGTTTCAGTTTCTGAACTGTTGATATCAGATGGAATTGCCTTTAAATCCTGGGCTTGCAGTTTCTGAGGCTTTAAATCGTCATTTTTCTCCGCCTTTAGTTGATTTTGGCTATTGTTTGCTTCTAAAGCGGTTTGATTCAATAACTGAGATAAACTAGTTACAGAGCATACTATGACGACAATGTAAAGCAAGTACAGATGAAGAGGACGTAGTTGAAAAAAAGGTTGGGGTTGCCAATTGCGTTGAAAACTGACTTTTTGAGAACCGAGAGGAAAATGGCTGGCAAATTCAGCACCCTTCACCCCTAGTGCATCAGCAAATTGCCTGATTAAACCCTGAGTGTAAATAGGTTCTGGTAAATCGCTTAAATCACCTACTTCAATGGCGTTTAATAGTCGGCGAGGAATTCTGGTGATTAACACAATTTCATCCATAGATAAACCCTTTTGTTGACGCAAAACCGCGAGTTTAGCGCCCATTTGTGCTAATTTTTCCGCCTGTTGTTCTTCTATTGATGGTTTGCTGGGTTTTTCATCTTTTTTTCTTAGCCATTTCAATTTCATAATTTTTATTCCACTCCTTAACTCAACTTAATCATTAATTAGGTATCCGTTTTATCAATTGATAATTAACAATTGACAATTGATAATTGTGTTATTCAAGGTTGAAAATCCCCGATTTCCAGGTAAAAAAAGCCAAAAATTCCGGTTTTTCAAGATTCTAACTCTTAGGAAGAGGCAATGGTCAATTGTTCATTGTTAGTTGTCTATTACTGAACTGATTCTTTAAAAAAATAATTTCTTCTGGGGTGAGATGACGATAGTCACCAACACCGAGAAAACCAGCTTTTGGTGTTTGTATTTGAATTGAACCGATGGCAGTGCGATGCAGTTGGATCACAGGATATCCTAACTGTTCAGCTACACGGCGAATCTGACGATTTCTGCCCTCCTGTAAAATTATTTCTAATTTGCTTTGGTTGTCCAAACGTTCAATTAAGCGTACTTTAGCAGGTCGTGTTTTTTTACCTTCTAGTACAACACCTTCACGCCACATCTTCAGAACTGTTTCTGGGGGATGTCCTTTAACCACAACATGATATGTCTTAGAGATATTATGGCTGGGATGAGTTAGCGAAAATGTCAAGTCTCCATCATTTGTTAATATTAATGCTCCGGTAGAGTCAGCATCTAAACGCCCCACTGGGTGAATACCAGTACCCTTGTGTAAATTTTCGGGTAATAGATCCAAAACCGTAGTTCTACCGTGGGGATCATCACAAGTAGAAACTACTCCAGCGGGTTTGTTGAGTAACAAATAGATTAAAGCTGGGCGATCGCTGTGAGAAATAGGTTTACCATCAATGCAAATAGTGTCTCGTTGGGGATCGACTTTTTGACCTAAATGTGCCACAATCCCATTTATCTGCACTCGTGATTGCTTAATCATCTCCTCAGCTTCACGACGTGAGGCTATACCCCATTGAGAAATAATTTTTTGTACTCGTGCCTCCATGTATAAATTTTGTATACTTTGTTAATTCAGACTTATTATTAATTGTTCCAAGTTTTGTGGAGTTGATACCTAAAAGTGAATCTTGCCATTTCTCAGTTAATAGCAATCACCATTACAGTTAAGAACTGTTTAAGATCTCGTGATTTTTGAGCAAATATCAAATACTAAGCAATAACCTTGTTCAATGACAGATAAAAACCCCCCATCCGCCAATAGTAAGAAAATAAGGTTAATTACTCAAGCACTAACCACGGCAATTAAGCTATGGCTAAAAACACAATTAACTCAAGTATCACAGATTGAGATAGAGATTGGAGCAAGCGATCGCCAAATCCTTTCTGGCTGTATTCCTATGGTATCTATTTTTGCTACTAATGTAGTTTATCAGGGTATCCATGTTACACGCATTCAACTTTCAGCTGAAAATATACAGATAAACATTGGTTCCATAGTCAGGGGTAAACCCCTTAAATTATTGGAAATAGTTCCCGTAGTTGGTGAACTGGTGGTAGATGAAGGGGATCTGAATAAATCTCTTTCATCGCAATTATTGTCAACTGGCTTAAATGATGTACTGTTCAAACTATTACCAGAATTATGGGAAAAACACAAGCCTATTTGTTGGCAGAAAATTACACTTGACAATCAGCATTTAATACTGTATGGACTTGTAGCAACTGACAGAGAACCTATATCTTTAGAAATTTCTTTAGGTCTAGAACTGCTGAACAGTCAAGAACTACAATTAACACAGATTAAAATTCTGTATAATCAAGAACCAATTTTAGAAAATAATCCTGGATACAATTTAGACCTTGGTTCAGACGTTGACCTCCAAGAATTAACTTTGGAATTTAGCCAAATCTTATGTCGTGGACGCATCAACGTCAACCCATAATAGATAATTGACAATTGATAATTGACAATTGATAAGTGGTGATTGGTGATTGGTGACTGGTGACTGGTGATTGGTGATTGGTGATTGGTAACTGGTGATTGGTGATTGGTGATTGGTGATTGGTGATTGGTGATTGGTGACTGGTGATTGGTGACTGGTGACTGGGTAATAAATTTGATGTTTCCCTATCAACTATCAACTGTCAACTATCAACTATCACTTTAACAAAGGTAAAATGAGTGTGACAAAATAGTAAACTAAAGGGGCGGTAAAAATATAACTATCAGTCCGGTCTAATATACCACCGTGACCGGGTATCAATTGTCCTGAATCTTTTACTCCTGCATCTCGTTTTAACATAGATTCAGTTAAATCGCCTAAAAGACTAGCAACACCTATCAATAAACCCAAAGTTAAACCAGAGATCACAGAGTAAGGAAAATGGAGAAAATAAGCACCGGCTACTGCTACTATGAGACTGCCGCTAATACCAAAAATTGCCCCTTCTACAGTTTTTTTCGGACTGATATTTGATAAAGGAGTTTTACCGAAAAACTTACCAAAAAAATAAGCACCAATATCAGCAGCCCAAATACATAAAAAAGTTAAAACTGTAAATGTTAAACCTTCGGGTAAACCAGTGATATTTTCTGGGGTAAAAATTTGATTCCAGTTTTCAGGCCAGTAGCCACCAAAAGGAAGATTACTAATAATATTTGTACTATTGAGATTTCGCAAACGTACCCAGTAACTCGGTAAATAACCGACATAAAACAGCCCCATAATAGAAGCGGAAATATCAGCAATGGTAGCAAATTTGGGTTGAAAAAGCAGGTAAAAACAAATAAAAGTTCCTGCTATGGGCATGATAGCATCCGCTAAACTGGCATTGAGAGTACAAATAGCCAGTAAAATTAAACTGACAACTATAGTAGTTTTAGCTGCGGGAGCAATACCTCTGGATCTAACTAAATTAAAATATTCTTGTTGACCTAAAAAGACAACGATCGCCATAGCTATGGTAAAGTACCAACCACCTAATAAGGTTGAAGATAAAGCTAGAGCGATCGCAATAATTCCACTAATAATTCTTGACCAAGGCATAATAATAGTATTTTAGGGGTTGCTGAGAAAGTCTTTCCGTGAGGGCATAGGAGTCAGGAGTCAGGAGTCAGGAGTCAGGAGTCAGGAGTCAGGAGGAGATTTGAAAATTTCTTTGCCATCTCTTGAAATCCCAAAAAATGCACACTTTTTCCGGTATACCCTTCAAAACC
>NZ_BJCE01000254.1:0-7508 GCF_005402885.1 Sphaerospermopsis reniformis | reverse complement strand
AGCAGGATCAAAACCTCTCGTTTCTCGGAGAATTCCTAAAATTCGTTTAATATGTTCTAAAGTTTGTTGTTGTTCAACACTTGCACCAGGCATTTCATTAACTGCTGTTAAACCTACCCTTTCTCGGAGTAAAAAAGTAAAATTATGTAAAACGTTTTTACTTACCGCATCCAGCCCATTCACAAACTCATCTACTAACCTATCACGAATAAATACACCGCGTTCAGAAGAGAGAAATTCTACACTCTGATTCATGATTAAATTAAAGTCGTAATCTTGACTATTACGGGCATTTTTTAACAAGTTTTCTAAACGATTCCACCGGAATTTACCATCTTTAAATAGTAAATCTTTCAATGAAGTTCTTAATTCATCAGCTGGATCTGTTAACAGTCGTTTAGAAACATAAGGATAAGCTTCACTGAGAACTTTGAAATTCGGATCTATATAAATAGCAATCCCTTCCAATGTCACCAAAGAACGAATAATTAAAGCGTAATAGGGAGGTACGCGGAAAGGATACTCATACATTAATGCTGATAAATCATCAGTAATGCTTTTAATGTTTAGTTCTGCGACACTCGCACCTTGGGCATTAGCAAAAACCTTGCTAAAAGCCGGAACAATCGGTGTTAAATCTGTTTCTGGGGAAAGAAATTCTAATTTGACATAATCTTGTGCTAATAAATCAAAATCACGGTTAACAACGTGAACAATAGCTTCAATTAAACCATAACGTTGGGGCGGTTTAATTTCGCTCATCATCCCAAAATCAAGATAAGCTAACTTACCATCAAAGGTAGCTAACAAATTACCAGGATGGGGGTCAGCGTGGAAAAATCCATGTTCTAATAATTGACGCAGGGAACACTGCACACCTACTTCAATTAAATAACGTGCATCTATTCCTAGTTCTTTAATTTCCCTCGTTTGAGTTAATTTAATACCATTAATCCATTCCATCGTTAAAACGCGACGGTTGGTGTATTCCCAGTAAATTTTTGGTACATAAATATCTGGGATATGTCCATATAATTCAAAAAAGCGTTCAGCATTTTCACCTTCATGGATATAGTCCATTTCTTCAAAAATGCGATCGCCCAATTCATCCAAAATCCCAACTAAATCACTTCTAACCCGTTTTACATTTTTTTGCACCCATCCAGCTAACTTGCGTAAAATGTACAAATCAATGGTAATTCTTTCTCGCAAATCTGGACGCTGGACTTTAATTGCTACCTCTTCCCCAGTTTTGAGTTTACCTTTATAAACTTGTCCCAAAGACGCAGCAGCAATTGGTTCTGCTGAAAGTTCCGCGTAAATCTCCTCTGGACGACTTCCTAATTCTTCCTCAATAAACTGGTAAGCTATTTCATTAGGAAACGGTGGTAATTGATCTTGTAATTTAGTTAATTCTTCCAAATATATAGGAGGAACTAAATCCGGTCTAGTAGACAATGCCTGTCCAATTTTAATATAAGCAGGACCTAATTTTGTTAATAATTCTCGCAGTTGAACTGCCCGACGACGATCATTTTTCACCACAATTCCCCGTTGCTTATCCCACCAAATCCCGAAAAGATATGACAACGTAGGTCGTAAAACTGTTAAAATTCGCCGCAGAACCTGTAAAGGCTGGTTTTGGTAATGTGCTTGAATCTCTTCAGGATCATAACGCAGTGTCTCAGGTTCAGTTTCAGCTAATACTGTCTGCTTATGCTTTGCTGAGAATTTTGGTGAATTGATCACCAAGACTTCTGTACTATTTTCTGGTATTACTTCAATTAAGGACAATTCGCTTCCGCGACTGTCCTCCACGGTAGAACGAGAACTAGGGGGAAGACTCTTAACCATCATCAAAAAGCCACCAGTGAGATAAACGCTGTTAAATATTGTAACAATATGTTGCGAATGCCGCTAGATAAGTCAACAAGCAAGGAAAGTTGTAATCATATCTTGGCAAGGTTTTATCCCAGCTTGATTTTCATCAAGATAGCCATCATCGCCAGGGAAATTCCTACTCAATTGTTCGGTTCTACTACTATCACTAATGCAGAAAAGACTATAACCTCATAAGTATATAGTGCAGTGTCTACTTTAGCTGCTGTGAGATGCTCGTCAATTAGATTTTAGATACTCGTTAATCGAGAGGTGAAAACCTGTGTACGAATGGATTTTGCCAAGTTTGAGAGAAGTTTTAGCCGCAAGCCGATCAAATAAGGCTGAGTGTTCATCTGCTAAAGCAGAGCAACAATGGCGCATCAGTTTAGCAGCTACAGAACATCTCCTCCTCAATACCTTGGCAACTACGACATCTGACATCACTCAAGGTTTAACCCAAGGTTTAACTCAAGGTTTAGTTTTAACAGCACCAGCACCCTTATTTAGTCAGCCAAAATTAACTAAAAGTTTAAAAACGGTTACTTTTACTGCCCAACCCTTTAACCCTTTGGCTTTGATGCCGTTTCAAGTTTCCGGTGCGATCGCCCAAAGTCGAGAAAATGAAGCCATATCTCCTTGGGAAGATCCGCAGCAAATTACAGACTATGCTTACAAATATAATCATATCTGTCCAGAAGAATCAATTTTACCCTTATTACCTGCCGATCCTCTAGGAGCAGAGCAGTTTTGCTTGGTGTTCACAGAAAATTTTAGATTGGTTTTAGTGTTATCAGCAAACAGCAGCGGGAACAAAGAATTTTTATTTTCTTTTGCACCAGAAGTAGTACAGCAAGCTTGGCAAGTTTTAGGCGCAAGGGTGGTTTTGACTAATCCCGAATTATTTGCTGATTTGGATGCTTTAGTCCAAAAATATCCGGCAACTGCACCAAACTATCAAACTATAATTCAATTTACCCAGTTTTTGCTTCAGGAATTAGCAGAACCAGAAACGGATAAACCAACACATACTATTCCCATCTCTCCACCTACCCACAATCATCTTTCCCCATCAGCAAAACCATCTTCCCGTTCTGATGTGGAATTACTACAAGCTTTTGCCCATGAAGTCCGCACCCCACTGGCAACTATTCGTACTATGACTCGGTTGCTACTCAAGCGGCAAGATTTACCAACTACTGTAATTAATCGTTTGCAAGTTATTGATCACGAATGTACTGAACAAATTGATCGGATGGAGTTGTTATTTAAAGCCGCAGAATTAGAAACTTGTACAACAACAAAATCTGGCAATACCCAATTAACTCCAATGTCTTTGGATCAAGTTTTACAGCAAAGTATCCCCCGTTGGCAACAAGCAGCAACTCGACGGAATTTAACTTTAGATGTGGCTTTACCTCAGCAATTACCAACTGTTGTCAGTAATCCCGCTATGCTAGATCGGGTACTCACCGGTTTAATGGAAAATTTCACCCGCAGTTTACCCCCCGGTAGTTCTATTCAAGTTCAAGTTATTCCCGCCGGGGATCAACTCAAATTACAATTATCACCTCAATTAGATTGTCAAGATACAACCAGAACAATAACACTACCAATTCGTAAATCTTTAGGTCAATTATTAGTATTCCAGCCGGAAACAGGAACTATTAGTTTAAATATTTCTGCTACTAAACATCTATTTCAAGCTATTGGTGGTAAGTTGATTGTACGTCAAAATCCCAAATATGGGGAAGTTTTAACCATTTTCCTCCCTTTAGAAGTTAGTTGTCAACAAAAAGTGAAAATGTAAGCAGTCAGGAGGCAGGAGGTAAATATTTCTCCCCAATCACCAATCACCAATCACCTATTCTTGATCACCGCATCGCTAAAAGCGCACTTCCATAAGCAGCTTCGGTGTTATTAGATGCAACTACAGGTACTTTTAAATATTTAGCTCTAATAGCCGTCCAAGTAGAATTAGCCGCACCACCACCAGCCGTATAAACATAGCTTAATTTATCTGCTCCCAGTTGTTGCAATAATTCATATCCTCTTGCTTCTATTCGCGCCATACTTGATAACAAACCATGTAAAAATTCTTTGGGATCATCTGGTCTAGGTTCTAGTCTTGGGGGTAGATGGGGATCATTAATGGGAAAGCGATCGCCTTCTTTCAACAAAGGATAATAATCTAACTCACTGGCTTGTGATACATCAATTTCTTGACTCAAGCGAACTAACTCATCATCAGTAAAAAAGTGTTTTAATACAGCGCCCCCAGTATTAGAAGCTCCTCCAGTTAACCATAAATCTCCTAAACGGTGGCTGTAAATTCCATATCGTGCATCTTCTACACGGGTACGACTCAAAAGTTTCAGTACCAAAGTTGAACCCAAAGAAGTTACCGCTTCCCCTGGTAATTTTGCTCCACTAGCTAAAAAAGCCGCAATACTATCTGTTGTTCCTGCACACACCAAGCAATCACGCCTAAAACCAAATTTAGCCGCAATTTCTGGAGTTATTTCACTAATGGGAGTACCAGGTGCTAAAACTTGGGGTAAAAACACAGGAATTTGCATTTTTTCTAGCCATTCTGGATATTGCAACTTTTCTACGTCATAACCCAATTTTAAAGCGTTGTGATAATCGCTAATACCTAATTTTCCATGTAAGAGAAATGCCAGCCAATCAGCTTGATGTAGTAAATATCTAGCTTGATTAAACGTAGGTAATTGTTGCATCCACAGCAATTTTGCTAGGCTAGAAGTAGCACTCAGTACCGTGTGGTTAGGTGGAGCAATACTACTCAAATCCTTGAGCATCATTGATCCCCGTGGATCGTTGTACAATAAGGGAGCATCTACAGGCTGGCCAGCAGCGTCAGTCAGCAAGATTGTGGAAGAAGTACCGTTAATAGCGATCGCCCCAATTTCACGCCGCCATTCCTGGGAAATTCCCTCTATAAGACCCCATAAAGCGTCTTTCCAGCAATTTACCCAATTTGTCACATTTGCCCAAGGATAACGCATTTGAGAGACAATTCTAGCCTCTTCATCAATCACTATCGCTCGTGCGCCAGATGTACCAAAATCAATACCCAAGTAGAAAGTCATAACGGGGAATAGGGAATAGGGAAGAAAATTTTAGATTTTAGATTTTAGATTTTAGATTGGAGTTGACAAAAACAATCCAAAATCCAAAATCCAAAATCAATAACTCCTGCCTCCTGACTCCTGACTCCTGACTCCTGACTCCTGACTCCTGAAAAAATCATGTTTTTGTTGCATCTTGTAACAAGATATTCCCCAATTTTGGCAAAACAAGGAAAAGTAGTAAAAGAAATGTTAATCATCTCATTGGAATTTTAGGAGAGTTTCCACCATGACTATCTCAGATACTCAAGTGTACATCGCTCTAGTTGTAGCTTTAATTCCAGGCATTCTCGCTTGGCGTTTGGCGACTGAACTTTACAAGTAACTCCCAGATGTGACACCCACACAAGACTAAATCAACCTGGCCATACAAGGTAAAATCTTCAGGATCTTGGGACTTTTAGCCAAAAGTATCTTGAAAAAATGTACCTGCGTATGCCAGGTATTTTTTTTTATGACCTAATACTTGTAGAAAATTACCAAAAATGAAGTAATATGGCAGCTAAATTAAGTCGCAATTAGCGCCATTTTACTTTTAATGGTGCTTCCCTTCAATCAGCCTGACTATTTTTATTGTTATGAACGCCTTTCAACCATCCAAACCACCGCTACAACCACCAGTTAAACCCACCCGAACTGCTCCTAGACCAAAAAAACATCTTCACCAACGTTCTTATCAAATCATGGCACTAGAAACTTCTGCCAAGATCACCGTTAACTTGGTTATTATCACAGCAGCGGTATCTGCTCTATCTCAGCTTATGCCTTATCACCGGTTACAACAAGATAAGTTGCGAGAAATCCGCACAGAAGTCAAGCTCATGCAAGGACGTGTTGATGATTTGAGGACGGAATTTAGCCGCAATTTTGATCCCAGTCAAGCTAATAGTATCAGGCAAGAACAATCATATAGATTTGCTCCCAGTCAACTTCCGGTGGTGCTGATTAATCCAGATACTAAAGATACTGAACGATCCAATTCCACACCCTGAGACAAATTGAAATGATTTGCAATTTTAAGGGTGTATAAATAAGAAATGAATTTCTATTAATAACAGAAGCTAATAGTCAATAGCTAATTCGTGAAGAGTTTGATAGTTATCATCTATTAGCCAATCAAAGATGCAGGGGCGCTACCAAAAAATTAAAACAAAAAATTAAAATTTGAGAAAGCAAAAAATTGAAATTTTTTGAATTTTGAATTTAATCTGATTTAATGTGAAAAATTTACCAATCAGTCTTTTGGGGAAGAAGCAATTCATCTAACCAATTTTCCAGTTGTAAGCGCAACCGATAACCAGAAACATCCTCATTGGTGTCTAAACAGTTGATATATGTGAGGGCGCGGTAATAATCAGCGATCGCACAATTCCAGTCACCCCAAATATGATAAGTCCTACCACGTTCAGCCCAAATATTACCTTGTAGCTGACCAAACAACAATGCAATCTCAAAATTATCAATTGCTTCCTGATATTCTCCTAAATCACGCAAAGTAATACCACGGTTAATCCAAGCACGAACATAACGCGGATTTAAATCTAAAGCCTGATCATAGTCGGCTAGTGCGGCAATGAACTCGCCACAAGCAGCATAGCAATTAGCTCTATTATTATAAACACTTGCTAACTTAGGATTTAGCTGCATTGCTGTATTGTAGTCACTTAGAGCTTTTTGGCATTCACCACTTTGAAAATAAATTAGCCCTCGATTGTTATAATCAATTGCATTGTTAGGATGACTATCAATCAATTGGTTTAACAAAGCGATCGCCTCTGTGTAATCCCCTTGGTGAGCTAACTTTAAAGCATAAGACCTTAAGTAGCCGTCCTCTGGTAAAGATTTACTGCTAGTTTTCACGCCAGTTTTTTGTGTATACGCAGTATTTTGATGATTGCCTTTGTATAGTGGATTGTTCTGTGTATTAGAAGTTAAAAAGGAGTAATGATCCATATATTCCTGCCTGAGCTACTTGCTCTGTGAAATCAAATGAAATGATAGGATTTTGTTTGCTAGTGGTTTACTCACTGTTTCACTGTTTCAGGAGTCTTGGCTTAATCCAAGAAGAACAAATTTAAACTACTTAAACAATTAAGCCATAAGCCTAAAAATATATACATCACTCCAAAGGTCAATTCCAGAAAGAATTTTGATCAATGTAATAATTCAGGAGTCAGGAGTCAGGAGTCAGTGGTTCGGCTTACTTCGACTTACTTCGACTGCGCTCAATACAAGTCGCTCACCAACCGGAGTCAGGAGTCAGGAGTCAGGAGTCAGGAGTCAGGGGGTTAGTAGCTAGTTACTTTTTTCTTAACCAATACTAACAAATACTCACATTTGCTGAAAATTTTCTGTCATCTTTTGGCTTTGTGACAGAATTACAGTAAAATCACTGTATGCTACTAGGATTCAAAACCCAACTCAAAGTTAACAAGCAACAACGACTACTACTGGCGCAACACGCAGGAGTAGCCAGAC
>NZ_BJCE01000253.1:0-7617 GCF_005402885.1 Sphaerospermopsis reniformis | reverse complement strand
AAGCAAAGAAAACCTTAGATAACGAACTTGCTGCTATTGGTGATGCAGAAACTAAACAATTATTAAAAGAGCAAAGTAAACTAGAACAAGAAATGGAAAGAATTAATAAAAGACAAACAGAAATTAAAAAAGAGTTAGAAAATCAACAGACATTTAAAAAAGATATCAGCAGTCGGTTGATAGAACTCAGTGCAGTGCGAGAATTACAAGAAAGACGAGAAAGTTTAGAAACTCAAAAACGTAGTAGTTATGAAGAACTGAAAAAAACTAAAGAAGCACTGAAAAAGATTATTTCCAAACAAGCATACACAGTATTATTAGGTCAAACAAATGCAAATTTTCGGGGAATTATCAGCGAATTAAAACAAAAAGGAGAATTAAAATCAGGAATTTCTAAAGAATTTGTCGCGGAATTAATTCAAACAGGAAGATGTATTTGTGGAGCAGAATTAAAAGAAGGAGGAAATGGACATTTTCACGTTAAATCACTTTTGAAAAAAACCGGATCTTCCTCTGTAGAAGAAACAGCAATTAGAATGGGAGCGCAAGTTGATGATATTGATAAACAAGCGGATATTTTTTGGGATAATGTTAACAGAGAACAAGCAAGAATTAGTCAGATCAAAACCTCACTTTCCCAAATAGAAGGTGAGTTAGATAATATTGAAGAAATCTTGAGAAAAGATCCCAATGAAGATATTAGCGGTTTACAAAAACGGTTAGATGGAATTGAAGGGAAAATTGATGAATTAAACCGAGAACAAGGTGCAAACCAACAGGAAATTTCTCACCTGAAAACAGAAGTTGATGTATTAGTCAAACAAATTGCTAAACAAAAACAAAATGAAGGAAGACAAATTTTAGCACAGCGTCGTATTATTGCAACTCAAGACGCAATTGAAAGATTAACAGAGGTGAAAAATAGACAGGAGAAACAATTTAGATTGCAGTTAGAAAAGCGAGTACAGGAAATATTTTCGGAAATTTCTGTCACTCCTTATATTCCTAAGATTACGGAAAAATATGAACTGACTTTAGTTGAGAATACCACAGGAATAGAAGCACCGGTAGCAGCATCTACGGGAGAAAATCAAATTCTTAGTTTATCATTTATTGCGAGTATTATTGATAAAGTGCGGGAATGGAGTGAAAAACGAAAAATCATGATGGTTCCTGATAGTAGCACTTTTCCTATTGTTATGGATTCACCTTTTGGAAGTTTAGACGCTAACTCTCGTCGTCACATTGCACAAACTATTCCTAAATTAGCAAATCAGTTAGTGGTTTTAGTGACGAAAACTCAATGGAGGGTAGAAGTTGAGGAGGAAATTTTAGAAAGAATTGGTAAGGAATATGTGTTAACTTATTATTCTTCTAAACCTGACTGTGAACAGGATTTTATGGAGGTGAATGGGGAGAAATATTATTTGATTCGTCAAAGTCCTAGTGGTTTTGAGTATACTGAAATTGTGGAGGTGGAAAGGTAGAAGAGGAACGAACCGCTACAGACGCAGAGAGAAACAGAAAAAATTATCTGCGTTTATCTGTGTTTATCTGCGTTCTATTTTTTATCTCACGCAAAGACGCAAAGACGCAAAGGGAAGAACGCAAAAGGAGAAAGGAAAAATGGTTGCTATTTCTGATCGGTTTTATTTGACTCCCCAAGAGTTTTTAGAGTGGGAAGAGTTGCAGGAAATTAAATATGAATATCTTGATGGTGAAGTTTTTGCAATGACTGGAGGTACTATTCCTCATGCTGCGATCGCTTTAAATTTAGCTTCTACTTTGAAAAGTCATTTACGGGGAAGTAAGTGCAGTGCTTTGATGTCAGATGCAAAGGTTGGAGTTTCTGAAAATGGACCTTTTTTCTATCCTGATGTGGTGGTGAGTTGTCATCCTCAAGATAGACAAGCGATTAAGTTTTTGCAATTTCCTTGTTTAATTGTTGAGGTACTTTCTCCGGGTACGGAAGCTTATGATCGGGGTAAAAAGTTTGAAAAATATCGCAATTTTTCTAGTTTACAGGAATATGTTTTGATTGATTCTCAAAAAATCGGTTTAGAATGTTTTAGGTTAAATGATCGGGGTTTTTGGGAATTACATCCTTTTGTTGAGGGTGATGAGGTTCATTTAACAAGTGTTGATTTTCAGTTTCCTTTGTCTTTGATTTATGAGAATGTGGTTTTGGTGGGAGAAAATGAAGAGTTTAAGGATCAAGCAGGTTAATTTTTGATGACAAATATTATCTGCGTCTATCTGTGTTCATCTGTGTTTTATTTTTTTTCTCACGCAAAGACGCAATCTCCGTCAGGAGATCCCGCAGGGTAGACGCAAAGGGAAGAGAGCAAAGTTTTGATTTTAGTTAGTACCATTTGTTGTAAAATATTGGGAGTTGAGATTTTAAGATTATGGCGGAATCTGGTAGAATCAGGGTGGCCAAGGATAAGGCTGATTTGGTGAAGTCTTTAATTTCTTCTGATGGGGGAAATGGTCCTTTTCAAACTTTCGCTGATGTGATTGTTTTTACTGCTGCTTTGGGGGTTAAGTATAAGAAGCGTGTTCCTTTTGAGGAAGTTTCTAAACGTGAACCTGTACCCATCAGGTTAGAAACATTCATATCAATGGGATATGATGTTGTTATTAAATTATTAGGAATTGTAGAAACTGAGAATATTCAAATTTTATCTCCTAATGATGAGGAATTTGAAAAACAACGTAATGAAATTTTTGAAGAATACGCTAATGGTGGTTTAGAAGTTTTACAAGATGAACTGAGGGGATCAATAGATTATTCTGAACGAATTTTATTGTTTTTGATATGTGATAAAGAAAAGAAAAATGAAGAGAGAGGAGAGTTATATTTAAGCGACTTAATAAATTAATAATTTATGATTTATTTAATGACACATAACCAGTTATTAAAAACATGAACACTTTATCATTATACTGCAAAAAGTTATCTAACCTGAATGTTAGCAACAGTAAAAAACGTGGTACGGCTTTACATAAACCAATATTGATCTTATCAGTTATAGATTTAATCAGTAGAGATATTATTAACACAAATGAAATTAGAGTTTCAGATGAATTAATTGAAACCTTTGAAAAATATTGGCAGATAATAGGATCACATTCCTATACAGGAGGTTTACATTATCCTTTCTTTCATTTACAAAGTGAAGGTTTTTGGCATTTAGAATTTAAACCTGATTTTAATGGGTTACAACCAAAAACAACCAACAAATTAAAACAAGCTGTAGAATATGCTTATTTGGATAATGAATTATTTGAGTTTTTACAAAATGAAATTTCTAGAAAAGAACTACTAGATGCACTAATAGCCGCTTTTTTTCCTGATCAAGATAACCAAGTAGATAGCATTTTACAAATTAATCAAAATTTTGAAAATGAAATAATAATACCTGAACCTGCTGAAAATAATCCTAAATATAGATTACAAAAAACAATTATCAGAAATGCTTTCTTTAGAAAAGCAGTAGTTTCTGTATATGGTTGTCAATGTGCCTTTTGTGGTTTAATGGTTAATCAAAATCTCAATCAAAATATAGTAGATGGCGCACACATAAAACCATTTTCCCAATTTTATGATAGTAGAATACATAACGGTATAGCCTTATGTAAAAATCATCATTGGGCATTTGATAGAGGTTGGTTTGGTGTTGATGATAAATACAAAATTATTGTTAGTAAAGAATTAGAAGAAGTATCTCCCCACGCTAAACCAATAAAAGATTTTCATGGTGAAAAACTCATATTGCCTAAAATAGAGAAATACTTTCCAGATATTGAAGCTTTACAATGGCATCGTCAAAACATTTTTCAGCAATAACTATAAAACTGGTGGTAAACCTACATCTTGCGGATCAACCAACTTTCCATCAAAACCAATAGTATTATCTTCCATCGTTCTCGCATCAGCTAAAGCTTTACGCAATTGTGCAACCTCCATTTTTTCAGTCATTCCCCCCAAAATATAAACCAACAACTTCACCGCTAACTCCTTTCCTGAAACCTGAACCCGCTTTTTATTCGGATCATATAAAACCCCATACCATAAAGAATGGGGAAACTCCATTTCACTAAAACCACCTTGACGATCAAATTTTCGCAACTTCTTAAAGATGGCTTCTAAAGACATACCTTTTTTAAAAACCAAAATTCCCAAAGCTTGCGCTAAAGCAACTTGAGACACCGGACGAAATAAAATATTTGCCTCACCACCACCTTTTTCAAAACTAAAGCGTCTTAAATTTGGTGTATCTTCATGATCTAAAATTTTATAACTGGGAAGACTCGCTAAATAATCAAATAATTCTGTAAAATCTGCAATTCCTTCTTGTAATTCTTCATCATCTGGACGTTGAGGAATTAACCCTTTTTCTAAAGGTTTCCAATGGGGGAATTTTTGCCCTAAATATGTAGTAGACATATCCTGTAAAGCTTGCAGTGTAGTCAAAACAGTAGAATTTTTTGCTACTGTAGCACTATTCCAATTGATACGCGGTTTGCGCTTTTCTTTCTCTGCCAAAAGTGGATGTGTCACCGCAATCTTTCGCGCTACAATTGCAAAACCATCATCTTCATTTAACTGGGTTAATTGACCTTTTGTTAAAGGTGCAGCCATTAAATTTACATGAACAAAAATAGACCTAACTCGTTGTTTTGCTTCTGTATAAGTCTCTCCAGCATTCACCGCACAAATAAACTCAATGCCGATTTTTTCCTGTGGTAAATTTTGCAGATCATCAACATCAATTTGAGAATCATCTATCAATTCTGAGAGAGTAATATAACTATCACTATGAGTTTTATCTTTTTTATATCTTCTCAATTTACCAGTTTGCAGTAATTCTAATAAACCTTGAACTCCCATTAATCTATGCTGACCATCTAAAGCATAAATACTAACATTTTCTTCCGCTACATTTAACAAACCAAAAGAACCATTTTCATCTAGAGGAATAAAATCTGTAGTAGCTTTTTTAGCACGTCCTTCACTATTCCACTCATCTGCTTTTGCATTATCAACCCAAGATTGATTAATTACAACCAATACCGGGGGAAACTTATGGTTTTTTCGTGATGCTAAATATTGTACTAACGCAGCTTGACGCGACCAATCTAACGGACGTTGCTGAACTTCATCAATACTATCTGCATCAATTTCAATATTATCGGTTTCGGAATTATAATTTTTTTGCAACAGAGGTAATGTAGAAGCAAAATTAACTCTCTTTGCAAACCATTCTAAAGTAACCGCACCTACATAAGCTTCAACACCTCCCATTTTTGTTTGTTGAACTAGAATTTGGTCTTGTTTGTCAAAAAATGTCTTGAGTAATGTAGATAACATCTGTTGACCTTGAGTTTCATTTTCTGTGTACTGTTGAGAAATGTTACAATTTTGTTCAAATTGGCTGTCCATAAGGTTAATTTTTAAAAACTAAGGTTGAGACTGAGTTGCTTATTTTTCCAAAATATTGGATACTAAAAGTATAGTTTTTAAAAACAATTTTTAAAAGTTAATGTAAACTAACTTAGTATAAATAATTTTTGAATTTGCATTTATCTCAATACATATAATCCAGGTACATCTATATAATTACAGGTAGGGAGTCATGACTATAGCACCACAAACAGACAGTAAAAATCAGCAAAATCGCACTGTAGCGGAATTGGTAGACTATATTCAAGTTCTCACCACAGAAATTCAGGAATTATATTGTTTGGATGCAATACCTTGGGTTGTGGGTTATTCTGGGGGAAAGGACAGTACAGCAACGTTACAACTTATTTGGAATGCTATTTCTGGACTTCCACCAGAAAAAAGAACTAAAACTATTCATGTTATTACCACAGATACGGGTGTAGAAAATCCCTATGTTTCTGCTTGGGTACGTAATTCATTAAAACAAATGGAAATTTCTGCCCAAGAACAAAAAATGCCAATGACACCACATTTATTACAACCAGAAACTAAACAAACATATTGGGCAGGTTTAATAGGTAAAGGATATCCTGCACCCCGTCATACATTTCGCTGGTGTACTGGAAGATTAAAAATTGATCCTTCTAACCGTTTTATTCGTGATGTTGTTAGAGCTAGTGGTGAAACAATTGTTGTATTAGGAACTCGGAAAACTGAAAGTAGAAATCGCGCTTTAATTATGACAAAGAGAGAAGAAGGAAGAATCAGAGATAGGCTTTGTCCTCATCCTAGTCTCATTAATTCTTTGTTATATACACCTATTGAAGATTGGCGTAATGATGAAGTTTGGTTATATTTAATGCAATGGGAAAATCCTTGGGGACATAGCAATAAAGATTTATTTAATATGTATAGAGAATCAACAGCAGATAATGAATGTCCTTTAGTGATTGATACATCTACTCCTAGTTGTGGAAATTCTCGTTTTGGTTGCTGGGTTTGTACCTTGGTTAGCAGTGATAAATCTTTAAACGCAATGATTCAAAATGATGAAGAAAAAGAATGGATGCAACCAATAGTTGATTTTCGTAGAGAATTAGATATTGAACACGATAGAGAAAAAAGAGATTTTCGCAGGATCTGGGGAGAAGTGCAATTATTTGAACGGAATAGAAATGGTGAAACATCAGTTGAACCCATACCCGGACCTTATACAAAATATTGGCGAGAATATTGGTTAAGGAAACTATTAACCGCCCAAACAGAAATGAGAAAAAACGCCCCCGAAAACATGAGAGATATCACCTTAATATCTATGGAAGAACTCAGCGAAATTCGCCGGATATGGTTAGAAGAAAAACACGAATTTGATGATAGTTTACCCCGAATTTATCAAGAAGTGACAGGAGAAGAATTTAAAGATCCCCGTCCTGGTGCAGATTATAGCCTACTGGGTAGCGATGAATGGGAAGTATTAGAAGAAATCTGTGAAGGTGACGCAATGCAATTAGAACTAATGGCGAAATTGTTAGATACAGAAAGACAATTTAAGAAAAAAACGCGCCGAGTAGGGATTTTTGATAGTTTAGAAAAATGCTTTGAAACCAGTTCTCGTTCTCAACAAGATGCTATTGATTATGCCCATTTTAAAAGAGATTTACGACAAGCAGCAAGTGAAGGAGATATAGCCACAATTCGCGCAGCATTTAAACAATTAAATATCGGTGAAACAGCAGAAAAAGAAGAGAATGAACAACCAAATAAACCAGCAAATTTTGCGAGTATGAAATTTAAGAAAAAAGAGGAGTAGATTATGTTACAATCATTACCACAACTTATAGACTTAGAAGAATTTCTTGACTGGTATCCAGATGGATATGGACGGTTTGAATTACATGATGGAGTCATTTTTGAAATGCAAACGACGGGAACACATGAACAGGTATCAGGATTTTTAGCACAGAAATTAAGTGTACAAATCGAACAAAATAACCTACCTTATTTTATCCCCAGACAATGTATTATTAAACCAGTAGATTCTGCCAAATCTGGTTATAATCCCGATGTCATTGTTTTAGATTGGAACGTCATTAATAATGAACCTTTATGGAATAAACGTTCTACAATTACCCAAGGTGAAACGGTCTGTTTAGTAATTGAATTAGTTA
>NZ_BJCE01000252.1:0-7662 GCF_005402885.1 Sphaerospermopsis reniformis | reverse complement strand
GTAATCAATTTTATTTTCCCAATTACCAATTACCAATTACCAATTACCAATTACCAATTACCAATTACCAATTACCAATTACCAATTACCAATTACCAATTACCAATTCCCTTTTAATTGTTTATTTTTCTACTGGTTGTTGACTAGAAAACACTGGGGCAATGGCACTTAATTTTAACTCTGGATGGTCGCCCTGTAATTGTTGACAATTCCATTCATTACGGAATAATAAAACTGGTCTTCCCATACTATCTTTGACTGTCGTAGTGTTAAATACACGCCCCACTTTTTCCAAAGCTTCCCAACCACCTTCAACCCAGCGAGCCACACTATATGGTAATAAATCAAGAATAGTTTCTACACCATATTCATTTTGTAAACGGAACTGCACAACTTCAAATTGCAACTGACCAACTGCTGCCAAAATTGGATCGCGTTTAGCTTCATCAGTCGAGTACATAATTTGTACAGCACCTTCTTCTCTTAGTTCAGAAACACCTTTTTGAAATTGCTTAAATTTTGAGGGGTTGGGGTTTCTTAAAGTCGCAAACAGTTCTGGTGAAAAATAAGGAATTCCCTCATATTCCAGTTTTTGTCCTGTGTAAATTGTGTCACCAATGGCAAAAACGCCAGGGTTATTTAAACCTATTACATCCCCAGCATAAGCGACATCAATAGACTCTCTCTCTTGGGCAAAAAGTTTTTGCGGTCGAGACAGACGGACAGCCTTACCTGTGCGGGCGTGGTTCACTGTCATATCTTTTTCAAACTTACCTGTGCAGACCCGGACAAAAGCAACTCTATCTCTATGTTTGGGATCCATGTTAGCTTGGAGTTTGAAGACAAATCCTGTAAACTCTGGGTAAGTTGGGGGAATTTCGCCGGCGGTGCTGTGATGTGTACCGGGTTTGAGGGCGTAGTCCAAGAAGTATTTGAGGAATAACTCGACCCCAAAGTTAGTCATGGCGCTCCCAAAAAACACCGGAGTCATTTTTCCTTGATGCACTAAATCTAAATCTAGTTCCCCACCGGCTCCTTCTAATAGTTCTAACTCATCTTTAAGTTGATGGTAAAGTTCTTGTTCTAAAAGTTGTTCAATCCTGCTATCACCTAAATCAACTATAGTATCACGGGCTTCTTTACTACCGTGGGCGCTACGTTCAAATAAATGGATTTGCTTTTGGTGGCGGTCAAATACGCCTTTAAAGCGATCGCCCATTCCTATCGGCCAGTTTACCGAGTATGTTTGTAATCCCAATTCTTGCTCAATCTCATCCAAAAGTTCTAAAGGTTCTCTTCCCGGACGGTCGAGTTTATTCACAAAGGTGAAAATGGGAATACCCCTCATTTTACACACTTCAAACAGTTTCCGGGTTTGGGGTTCTAACCCTTTAGCCGCATCAATCAGCATCACCGCGTTATCGGCTGCTGCTAAAGTTCTATAAGTGTCCTCACTAAAATCTTGGTGTCCAGGGGTATCAAGTAAATTAATTTGACAATTGTTATAGACAAATTGTAAAACAGTAGAGGTAATAGAAATACCCCGTTGTTGTTCCATTGCCATCCAGTCAGAAGTGACTTTGCGCTGGTCTCTTCGAGCTTTTACCGCTCCTGCTTCATGGATAGCACCCCCGTATAATAATAATTTTTCAGTTAACGTAGTTTTACCAGCATCAGGGTGAGAAATAATCGCAAAATTGCGACGTTGTTCCACCGCTTCACCTAGTTCTTCAATCAGTTCAGTAGCCATAATTTGTAATTTGTTTTTTACCTTACTTAATTAAATGTAATCTTTTTCAGGACTAAGGAAACATATTTGTCTATTCTATTCATTTTCATCGGTGAATCAATCAATTTTAATTCAGATAATTCAAAAATTCATGGGTGAGGTAGTTGACAAATTGGGTAGTTTTCATTATGATTTTATTACAGTGGAAATCTGTGCGTGCATATAGGATCTTGTTTGAGATTTCTCAGATTGTAAGATTGTCAGAATCAGGATATCCAGGATTTAAGGATTTACAGGATGTGCGTTTGTAATATTCTATAATATCTGTACTAAGCTGTTGTGCATTTAATTTGTATAAGTGGAACAGGCATCTTGCCTGTTAAACAAGAGTTCAGAACATTAGGATTATACAATTTAGCTGTGTAACAGCTTATCAGCATCGGGACGGAGAGATTTTGAGTAGAATAGACTGGTAAAGTTGTAAAGGAAATTCTATTATGTCATCTCCAGCAATTACCACTGTCATCAAAATGATGGAATCTTTATCTGAAGATGTACAAGACAGAGTTGCAGAACATTTGAGAGAATATTTAGCAGATTTACAAGATGAATTAGAATGGGATAATTCATTTAAAAAAAGTCAACAAAAATTAATTGCATCTGCTCAACGTGCTAAAAGAGAAATTGCAGAAGGATTAGCTAAACCAATAGACCTCTCCAAAATAGAATGTATTGATTTTTAATATATTGTAGGGGCGAAGCATTTGGGCGATAATTTGACGGAAAAATCAGACATCTAGATATCCCAAATGCTTCGACCTGCCCCCATAAATAAGCCATAATTTCTTTTCTGGAGAAGTCTATTATATTATATCTGAATGTCTACGTTGTCAGAATCAGGATATCCAGAATTTAAGGATTTACAGGATGACATTAATGAGTGCTTCCTTAAACTTTGCAGCACTTTGAAAATGGATTTGCGGTTTTTCAGTTAAAGCTAAATCTATTACTGCTGCTAATTGCTTGGGAATATTGGCATTACGTTGTAAAATTGGTACAGGATCATTTTCCAGAACATCCATAAAAGGATCATCTGTGAAATTGCGGGGAACATATCCTGTTAACATATTATATAAACAAGCTGCACTTGCCCAAACATCAACATCGGGTTTTGCATCTTTAAATTTTAGCACCTGTTGACGAGGAATAAAACCCGGTGTACCTCCCATTCTTTTGGTGAAAGTTTGTCCACTTAAACCTGCTAAATCAAAAGATTTTGCTAAACCATAATCACCGATTTTTGCTGTGAGTTTAACATTAATATTACACAAGAAAATATTATTTGGTTTTAAATCTCGGTGAACTAAACCTTTACCTTTTGCAAAGCTACCATTAGCTAATTTAACATAGGGAATTTCTGCATTATGGGTATATGTTAAACCGTCTAAAACTTGCAGGATAATTCCTAAAGACATATCTAGAGGTAATTTTCCTCCTAATTGCTGCATTAAATCATAAACATTCCCACCTTCGTAATATTCCATGACTAGGAAAAATATATTTTCTGCATAACCATAATCAAATAATTCTACAACATAGGGATGTTTTAAAGCTTTCAGGTTTTCAATTTCCCGGAGGAACATTTGGACATGATTTTCATCCTGTGCAACTTCTGGTAACATGACTTTTAAAGCGACAAGTTTACCAGTTTGGGAATGTTGCGCTAAATAAACTTCACCAAAACCACCTTTTCCGATAGATTTGATAATTTGATAATTGCGTAATGCTGTTAATTGTTTTTCTCCACCTATCGCTAATTTGATTAATTTTTGAATGACATCAAAAAGTTTGGTTTTGGTTTTTGGTTGTGGTGGTTGGATAAAACCAGGAGTTTGAATATCAGGAGTTTTATGAAGTGGTTGGGTAATTTTAATATTAACTTGAAAAACAGTATCACCTATTATAATATTATCACCATCTTGTAAATCATATTCAGGAAAGTTTAATTTTTGCGCTTCTTCTGGGGTGTGATGAGATTGTCTACCACCTATTTTTTTGTTATTAATATAAGTTCCGTTTAAACTTCCTAAATCTTTGATTTTGATATCTGGGGGGTTGATATCTAATAAACAATGATAGCGGGAAACTTTTTTATCAACTTCGTAGGGTATGGATAAACCACAATCATCATTTCTACCAATAAGACAAGTGGTGCGAGTGTCGAATATATATTGTTTTCCTGAGAGTTTACCTGTGGTAATAGTCAGGGTGATGGTAGATTGCATATTTAGGTAGTTTTTATAGATCCTGTATATTATACATGATTTTGGTGTGATTGGGGATTTTATTTGTCTGAATCAGGATGTCCAGGATTTGAGGATGTACAGGATGTGATTGAATGATTGTTTGTTGGGAGTTGGAGATTTTATTTGTCTGAATCAGGTGGTTATCGAGTTTCGACTACGCTCAACTACCGCGACTTGTACTGAGTGCTATTAAACTCATTCCTAAACCATTTTTTTCTATAGGACGGGTAGCACTACGCCAAAATTCTACTAAATTTTGATGTGTTAAATAAAAATTTTCTTTTTGTCTTCGGAGTGTAGCGAGTGCATTTAAAGATTCTGCACACATTGGATGATGTGGTTGTGCTATTATCAAAATAATATTAGTATCAATTAAATATCCCACTATATTTCCTCATCTTCATAAATACCTGCTCGACTTATAGCGTAGTCAGATAAAATAGGTGTATTTTTGGTATGACTAGAACTCCATTCATTTAGTGCTGTAATCCATTCTTCATCGGAAGCTGTTTGATAAAATGGAAGTTCTGTGGTTTTAACTAATTGTTCTAGCATTGCATCAAGATGAGGTTTTACTGCGTCTGCTGGAAGTTGAGTTATTTTTGCTAATGTTTCGGTAATTTGTTGTAATTCTTGAGAATGAGATTGTTGCCATGTTTGCAAGATCATAGTTTTGAAAATATGATTTTTCACAGATTATATTTTAGCATAATTTTGTCTGAATCAGGATACCCTTCGGGAAGTCAAAAGTCAGAAGTGCTGCGGGAATATAGGATATACTCACAGGTTATTACTCAAATAAGCTAAATTACCAGTTTTAATCATGATAAGCTGTTGTGCATTTAATTTGTATAAGTGGAACAGGCATCTTGCCTGTTAAACAAGAGTTCAGAATATTAGGATTATACAATTTAGCTGTGTAACAGCTTACTGTTGTATATGCTATGTTTAAAAAATCACTTATTTCTTAGTAAGTTTTCCCATCATTCATCAACAATAATATCAGTATTTTCTCTTTTACATAAGGATTATCTTGCTCTTTTAAGTGTTTTAAGAGATTTTCTCTCTGTTCTTGAGATAGATGGTTTTTGGCTGGCATAATTCAGAAGCGATCGCTTAGTTACCTAATTCTCTATTATACAATCTAGCTGCACAACAGCTTATAATCCTAATCCTAATTCGTCTGAATCAGGATAACCAGGATTTTAGGATTCACAGAATGATAAAACTCGTATTAGCTTGTATTGTACTACAGGATTTTTCTCCAAAAACCAGAAAACCGAGTACCAGGTATCGAAAACCCCCAACCCGCAAGACTTCGTACAAAATCACCTGTTTACAATTCTTAATAATTTTCTGTAACCTTTACAGACTACAATTTACAAGTCTCGACGCGATAGAATAGACTCACCCCTCTTCCCTTCAACACCCTCCCAAAATACCCAACTCCACCACCCCACCCCACGTCCGTTTCTTTTATCGCCCCCACACCACCTTGATAATAACCTAATATTCTCTCCATTCCACCCACACCAGCAGGAAGGTGGCCTTCCGGTGCTTTCTTGTCAAAAGTAATATTTTGGTAGTACAACCAACTACCAACAGGCTGCGACCAAACATCCGACCAAGTGTTCCTTAATTTTTCCCATATTCCCCTACTTTCTACTCTCTCCTTTTCTCCTTTTATCCATCCTACCTTGCCCCCGAACTTCTCCCATATTTCCGTATTATATTCTCTCGTTCCACCCAAACTTTGATAAATTCGTTTCTGCACAGAAAAACCAAATTTACCATCACTGTATTTTACCCATAATTGGTCAATTGTTCGCAGGTCTGCACAGGGAAAATTATCAATATCTTCAACATCTAACCAACCTTCCTTTTCCCGTTTCGCAACCGCTAACATTACCCGTCTTGTTTCCTCATCTGCTTCTTTCCATTTCCCAGCTTGGAGTAAGTCACGCAGTTTACTATAATCCATCCCTACATCTGATTTTAGTCCCCCCTCCTCTCTTGCGGGGAGGGGGTTAGGAAGTGGGGTTCTTACTTCCCTTACGGGGAGGGGGTTAGGGGGTGGGGTTCTTACCAAACCCAAATTTTCCCGCAACTTCAAAACCGTCGCAGTGCGTTTTCCCGGTTCTATTTCCATACCCTGCAAAATAGCATTATTCACCCTCTGACTAATACGAGAATTATAATGTTTAGGTTCGGGTAAAGGTTCATCTTCATATTTCCGGTTTGTTGCGGGTACGGGACAAATTTCTCCCTCTTTTTTCAATCCATCAGCAGTTAACAGATAATATAATGTTGCGGCTAAAGCATAAACATCTGTATGTTCTCCAAAATTACCTTTACGACGATATTGTTCAATAGGTGCAAAACCTGCTGTGAGTGCGTTAGTCATGCTTTTAGTAGCGAGACTGCGAGTTAAACCAAAATCTATTAATACCGCTTCTTGTTTATTTTCTCGTAATAGAATATTCTCCGGTTTAATATCGCGGTGTAACTGTCCTTTATTGTGGATATATTCTAACGCTTGACCAATTTGATCTATATATAATAGTGCTTCATTTTCTGATAATTGTCCTTGATTTTGGACATATTTAAATAAAGTCACCCCATCAATATATTCCATCACCACGCCAAAAAGTTGACCTTCTTGGATGACTTCATAAACTTTGAGAATGTGTTTATGATCAAATCCTTTAATTGTCAAGGCTTCGTTAATAAACTTAACCTGTTGTTCTGCAAAGTCTTCCCGCAGTTGCATGGTAGAGTTAAGGGTTTTGATAGCGTATAATTTCCTTGTGCTGGGTTCTAAAGCTTTGTAGGTAATACCAAAACCACCAGTACCTAAAATGTTTTGAATGATAAATCTACCGTTGTTTATTTGTTGTTCTGGTTGCCAGATTATCATATTGTCAAGAGTGGGATGATGATGGGATGAAAGAGTTGTATAATTTTATCATAATTATATGATACAATTAAGTAGTTGGAATCAGGATTTTTTGTCAGAATCAGGTGGTTATCGAGTTTCGACTACGCTCAACTACCGCGACCTGTACTGAGCGACTTGTACTGAGCGCAGTCGAAGTAAGTCGAAGTAAGTCGAGATAATGTCCAGGATTAGAGGATTTTCAGGATGTTTTTGGATGATTGTTTGTTGGGAGTTATGGATGTACAGGATGTTTTTTTGAATGATTGTTTTTTAGGAAGTTGGGGATTTTTGCAGGATGTTATTTAATGATTGTTTTTGAATGTTTATAAGCCATCTAAAAATTACCATCCCGTACATCCTAAAATCCTGGTTATCCTGATTCAGACAAATACAACTTTAAACACCAAAAAACCATCTAAAAATTACCATCCCGTACATCCTCAAATCCTGGTTATCCTGATTCAGACAAATACAACTTTAAACACCAACAGAAAATCTATAAATAACATCCTGAAAATCCTAAAATCCTGGTTATCCTGATTCAGACAAATACAACTTTAAACACCAAACAAACCATCTAAAAATTACCATCCCGTACATCCTCAAATCCTGGTTATCCTGATTCAGACAAATACAACTTTAAACACCAACAGAAAATCTGTAAATAACATCCTGTAAATCCTCAAATC
>NZ_BJCE01000251.1:0-7680 GCF_005402885.1 Sphaerospermopsis reniformis | reverse complement strand
TTTCAGGCTTTTGGCGATTAACTTCCGATCAATAGCGAACTGCTTGCAGCAGCGCTTCGCTATCGCCCAAAAATAATTAAAAAATCACGTTAAAATGCCCGAAACCCATACCTCATATTTGGTTGATTCTGTCAATGCGTAAGTCCTATAAAAGTAAAAAAAATATAAAATTTCCAAATTTAGCAGATTTGTGTGGTAATGAATTGAATCACATCCGCTAAACCGATTTTGGTTTTTAGGTTAGTGAAAATAAAGGGTTTATCTCCACGCATTTTTTTTGCATCTCTTTCCATGACGTTTAAATCTGCTCCAACGAATGGTGCAAGATCAATTTTATTAATGACTAATAAATCTGATTTAGTGATACCTGGACCACCTTTGCGGGGAATTTTATCCCCAGCAGCAACGTCTATGACATATATTGTTAAATCAACTAATTCGGGACTAAAGGTAGCGGCTAAATTATCACCACCACTTTCTAAAAAAACTAAATCTAAATCTATAAATTTTTCTTCTAGTTGTTCAATTGCAGCTAAATTCATGGAAGCATCTTCACGAATAGCAGTATGGGGACAACCTCCTGTTTCTACTCCTAAAATGCGATCGCTCTCCAATGCTTGAGAACGTACTAAAAATTGTGCATCTTCTTGAGTATAAATATCATTGGTAACAACCGCTAATTTATATTTTTCTCGCAGTGCTTTACACAAAGCATCTACTAAAGCTGTTTTTCCAGAACCTACGGGTCCTGCTACTCCTACTCGAAAAGCATTCATAAGTAATTGGTGATTGGTGATTGGTGATTGGTAATTGGTAATTAGTAAAATTATTACCTATCTTCTCTTACTGTTCCCTGTTCCCTGTTCCCTGTTCCCTAGCTTCTAAATAATCTAGTATATTGGGTTTCATGCTGCATACTAGCTAAGGATAAACCCCAACTACAACAAACTAGATTATCATCTTCTAAGGTGAGAATTTCTGACATTGTAATATTTAATAATGTTTGCAACTCTAATAATAATTCTTGTCCAGCAGTTTGACCAAGGGGAATGAGTTTGACTCCAGCAGTAATTAAATTATTTGCCCAACTATGCAGATATGCTAATAATGCCGCATCAGTGTTAATTTGCCAATGAGCGCAAGCAATACCAAAGGCGATCGCATAATTGCAAGGATAACCCACTGCGGTAGCTAATGGTAAAGTTTCTGGTGCAAGTTTACTTAATAATTGGATGAGTGATCGCCCCATTTGCCAACTACCAGCGCGTAATTCTTCTGTATCTCTCACCGCAGATAACCACAAATTCCATCGTTTTAAATCTGCTAAATTTCCCATTTTTGCAGCTTCTAAACCCCTAATCATCACAGCGCCATCTATGCGAATTGACCCATAATTCAACTCAGCTTCTAACCAATTTTTTAAGCTATTACTGCTATTAATAGTACCATTTTCTACCAACATTTCCAAACCTTCAGAATAGCTATAAGCTCCCACAGGTAAAGCCGGACTAGCTAACTGTAAAATAGATAAAAAATGACTATGAGTTAGAGTGATGGTGTCCATAAGCTCCTCCATAAGCGCCTAATTCTGGTTGAAAAGGTACAACTTCTTCCTTAATTTCTAACCCTAACTTTTCTAACATCGTGCGTAAAACTGAATCGGGATATAAGCGTAAATAATTAGGAGTAATTTCCACAGGTACATGACGATTACCCAAATGATAAGCTGCTCTTAATAAGAGTAAAGGTGTGTGTGCAACCACAGTCAAAACAGGTTCAGGTTTAGCAATAATTCTGATGAAATTGTTTTGATTTTCATCAGTGAGAAGATCATCATTATGTAAAACTGTACCTCTCGGTAAACGCAGAAAAACCTCCTTTCCATCTGTTAATGTAAATTTGTGACGGCTACGGGTGCGTTCTTCAGCGGTAAGTGGAAGAGTAAAGTTAACGATAGCATTAATATCAGGAGGTTTAACTTTAGTTAAATTCAACATGATGAAAACAATAAATTATAGATATCTTGGTAAATTTTCAGAAATGATATTACAACAAAACAACAAAAATATCAATAATCTGCAAAAATAAATCCCCAACCTTTTACAGAAGTCGGGGATCTACATCCTACACCTTTGATATTTTTATCTTTTATATTTAATTTTCATCCCTAGCATGAATTTGAGCCGGGGGACTCGTCGCTTCAACTGCTGTAAATGGTTGCAGAATTCTATAAGAATGAATTGCACCTTTTGGTACAACCCAAGAACTACCTTTTTCTAGTAAAATTGTCTGACCAAAAATATCTAATTCTGCTTGTCCATCAATTACATAACCAACAGTTTCATATTCCCGTTGAGTTGGTACTTTTTCCTCACCTGGTTCTTCATTTTCCCATAGTCGCATCGAAACAGTTTTTCCCGATACCAGATACTTTTGACCAAGTTTACCTGTGGGAGAATAGGCAGAATCTACTTTTTTAACACTTGTGTCACTCATAATATTTTAGACCGCAAACAGCATGAAAGTTGAAGTATTTTGAACTTTAATGAAGACAGGAGTGAGGACTCCTAACTCATCACATCTTGCTTTATCTCTTGTCTCTCAACATTCTTTCTGGTGGTATATTCTCTTGATAATAACCTGGTTTATCACCAGTAATTGGCTCTAAACTTTTGTCAATATTTGTGCGTACATCTTCTAAAAACTGTCTGGTAGATTCAGGAATAGGTTCATCAAAATTGAGTTTTTCTCTAATATTATCAGCAGTTTCTTGAAGTTGTCTTTGAGTATTTTCTAGCGGCTGCTCATTTCTGATTGCTTCTTGATCAGGAGTACCTTTATAATAAGTACCTTCTGGAGTTGTCACGGTATCAGCTTGTGCTAATAGCATAGCATTACTAGAGCTAAAAGCTTGGAAGCCAAAAAAGGCAAATACTACAAAAGAAATTACTAGCAGACGTAAAATTAGACGTTGAAAACTCTTAAAAAGACGATTCATAATTATCCTTGCTCATAGGGTTTTACTGAATAATAAATGCTTACACCACAGCAGCACTAGAAGTAGGTTTAGGAGGCTTAATACCAGCAGCAATTCGTGAACGATATAGTTCAACTAATCGCTGTTCATATTTACCTAAATCATTGTGAATTTCTTTAAAAATTGCCGTTGCTACTGGGTCAGTATACATTGCCGACAAATGGCTAACATCACCAATACCTGTTTGTACATCACCCAATGCACAACGAATTTGATAGATATCATCACTACCAGTCAATGCAAATTTTACCTTAGCATATTGATTAGCAACATTAGCGCCAAAAGATGGTTTTTCATGTAATCTATGCAGATAAGTTTCCAGTTTTTGAATGTGACGTTGCTTATTAATTATCATTTCTTGAAACAGGTTTTTTACCTCCTGTTCAGATTCTTTTTCTAGATACTTTTCTAGAGCTTCTAAAGAATAACGTTCTCCACCTAAAGCAATATTTAAACCTTTAACAATTTCATTCTTGGTTGAACCACCCCAAGCATCAGCTAACTTCCACCATTCTGCACTTGTGTCTTTTTCATCAGGCAAATTAGCATCTTTACCACCATAACCTAAACGTTTTAAAAGTGCCGTTGTAAAAATTGCCAAGTCTCCAGGTTCACGAGATGTAATCAAATTACCATCCACAACTACAGGCTCATCTATATAATTTGCTCCTGCATTACTGATATCTTTACGAATAGCAGTAAACCCAGTTACTTGTTTACCTTTGAGTAAATCACCTTCAATTAAAACCTGTGGTCCATGACATATTGCGGCTATTAATTTACCTTGCTTCATGGCTTCCCGCACAAAGCAAACTGTGTGACAATTACGCCGCATTTTATCAGGAGCCATACCCCCAGGAATAACCACTGCTGCAAATTCATCAACTATAGCTTCTGTTGTTGTTCCATCAGCTTGTACGCTCAGTTTTCCCCTTTTACCCTTATATTTTTCATTCATCCTTGAACCCAAAACTACTACATCCATTCCCGCTTGTTTGAGTGCGTGACAAGGAATTATAAATTCTAAATCTTCTACTTCTTGTTCAACGAGAATAGCAACTTTTTTCTGACTAGAATGATGATTATTGTTGATCATTGGTTTTCTTCCCCTGGCTAATTATCAAATAAATTGATTTTTTACACTTATTCAGTTTCAGTGATTTGAGCCAGCCATCTCAAACTGTAATTGATTGTTATAGCAACAATCTGGTCTAAAACCGGACTTCGTTCAAAGTTTTTGGAGCAGTGTCTAAGCTAAATCCCTGTAAAATAGACCTCTTGCCTTCGTTATGCTGGCATTTCACTTGTTGATGAAGTGGCAAATAATTCCTCATAATCATGGGTAAAATAAGCATGAAATTTCTTGAATTTCTCTGGAGTTACCGCATTTTGTAAAACCGCAAAAACTGCCCGCACGTGCATTGCTGCTGTAGTTGGTTCTATATTTTCTTTCTGACTAGCACGCTCAATAAACTCTTGCAGATGAAAAGATTGACTAGCTTCTGTTTCTCTGCCACGTAAATATTTACCTAATTCTGGTGGTATTTGTGCAGCTAATTCTTGTGCTTCATCTTTAGGAATCAGTTCTCTCACTGTTTCTAATGTCGCACGAGTAGCAACTTCTGCTTCTTCACGGGAATTTGATTGAGCTAGACTTTGTACATGGGTAATAAACTCTGTATATTCCATTTTTTAATCTCCTCTATTTATTAAATCTGAAAATCTGAAAATAATTTCTTACCAATTACCTTACTAAACTAATTGCTAGTTATAATTGCTAATGATTTACCACCTACTAGATTAATACTTCATAGATTGCTTCACTTCGTTCTCAAGGGATATATTTTTTATAACTAAAGTTATAAATCTTTAGTTAGATAAATATATTTGGTGAAAAGTTGTAATAAAAAAGTTATAATAAAAACGTTAAGCATTCAGCCCTCAGCCATCAGCCATGTAGCTAAAATATTGAAATACAAAGAGTGAAAATAAACAGATGCAGATAAGGTTCATGAAATTAGAATTTCTAAATCTTTGTTATTGCAGCAAGTAGCTATTATCATGACAAAAAAACGAAAAAAACAGGAAAATAAAACTGATGATTTGCCACAGGGAATTACTGAATCCTATGGTACAGGCGTAAAAAACTTACCGGGATATAATATTGGTGAGCGATCGCTGTGGGAAAATAGACAAGAGTATACAGAAAACAGTCCTGAATTTCCTGCTGAATACCCTATTGCAGGTGATGAAGTTGATAGTTATTGGCAAGATACGGTAGGAGATGAAGCTGTGGGTGGTACTGTTGCTACTCCTGAGAAAAATGTAACGGAGGAATTAGAAACAGCAGTAGGTTTAGAAATGAATGATTATGCTTTTCTTCGCACCAACGATATTTTAAAACATCGTGATAATGCACGTTGGGAACTAGATCCGAAATCCTCTGAAGATTATGAACAACGACGAGATGAAAATAATTCATAATCATTTAGGAGTCAGAGGAGAAAAAAACGGAATTTTTGGCTTTTTCCCCTGGAAAGGGAAGGTTTTAAACCTTTAATAAAAAATTATCAATTGTCAATTTTCAACTGATAAACAGATAAACACAGAGTAAACACTATGCTTGTTACTCTGTGTTTTTTATTTTGGTGATTGGGGCAGCTGCACCCATCGTCACGCCCTTTGCTTCTTGTCTGCTAATTTAAAGCGATTTAAATTAGTCCTCATCTGTCCTGAGACTGGTTTAAATTTAGGGTTTTTTGATTAAGATTCTGCCTTTTTATAGTGTTTGCAGTCAGTGATTATTTTTTCATACAAATGCCAACATTTGTAGTCACATTTCAAGTTTTATATATCGAATTTTACCATGTAGATTTAATGACCCATATCTCATAAATTACCAGGTTTTAAAGGGAGACCTTTATTGATCTCCCCCCTTAATAAGGAATGTTGACCTCATCTCAGAAAGGGTAAAGAGTAAAGGTGTTATTACTCCTTACCCTTTCACCCTTATTTGTTACCCAAAAGTTTGAGGTTAAATTTAATTCAACTAATTCAAAGACTGATTAGATGAAATATAATCCTGTTGACAATATTCCTGAGTTGGGGTTACAGAAACCACTTCCACCTCAACAGGTTTTTCTGGTGTGGGGTTAATAATAAATTCACTAGGACCTACATGGGGTTTTTGTGGATTTCCCCAATCATAGGTATAACCTAAACCAGACCAAGGATAATATTCTTTTTTCGCATTGCTGAAAGAATTGGTGTATATTGTCTTAATTACAGGACTGCTATCTGGTACTGGTAAAGGTAAAACATTACAACTAGCATCGTCAATTTCTGGATCAATACATGGTCTGATTAAATCTTCTGCTTTTACCCACATTTCCACAAAATGGGTTTTGCTAGAATATTTGTTTAAAATCAATCCCAAATATTGCTGTAACCTTAGTGAAAGTTCAATTTTATCAGGAATATTGGCATCTATGGCTTGATATTGCTGGCAAAATTCTTTAACTTGTGGTACTGCTGTAAACCATGTTTGATAAGCCAGTTGTTTTTTTGCACCTATTGGCCAATCTACACTGGGGTTACTCACATATCTCCAAGTTGACATTAAATATTCAATTTTGCCATTATTTTCTCTCCATTTAATTCTAGGGTTACTGGGAGATAATGCCCACAGATCACTCACTACTTCATCTGCTAACGGCTGTTTTGCATCTTCAACAGCATCTGCTAATGTCTTGCTCAAAACATTATAAGTTTCTGGTTGATATTGCAATAGATACTCATAAACATTGACAGGTAATTCTGCTTGGGCTAATTGTACATTTAGTATTTGTGTACTATTATTTGCAGCTAAAGCCCGCTGTGACCATCCGAATAATAAGAAAACACAACATAATAAGCCTAGCAAAAATCGTTGTTGCCAATTCTTCATGGTAAATAACCTAGTAGTGTTTATTGCTGTTGGAAAGTAATACTAGGTCAGATTTTATAATTATTTTTTACGAAATAACCAACGGTGTTTATTTTTTTTAACTAAAGATTTATGTATAAGTAGGTAGGCGTTGAAATTTATCGTTGTGGCAAGGCAGGAGGCAGAAGGCAGGAGGGATGAGGTTTTTAGGCATTTTACATTTTGTTACATAACTTGTTTTTTTCATGCCGACTTACTTAAATAAAACCGAAAATTTACGATTTTCTGACAAATTTCAATTCCCCTTTGAATTGAGCAAAATGGTTAATTTTCAAATTTGTTCTAAAAACAAAGTTTTTTATCTTCTTGGTATATCTACTAGATAAAAGCTGAAAATTGAAATTGGATTATACGAATTTTTATTGAAACTATTTAATCTAAGTCGAACTATGTAGTTATATTTTACACATTTATGCCGATAATTTACTCAAATAATTTCCCTAGATGTGTTGCGAGAATTGATACGTGGGTTAAAACGTCGAATCAAAAGAACAAATGAAGAGGTTTAAAAGCTGCTTAAGATTCCTATATAATAGACCTGTCCGAAATATATAACGGAAAAATGGTAGAACGGTAAATGAAAAATATACCGTGGTTCTACCAAAGATGAAAAATATTACCAATTATATACATATGTACCCAAAACGCGCTAGGGGTA
>NZ_BJCE01000250.1:0-7771 GCF_005402885.1 Sphaerospermopsis reniformis | reverse complement strand
CGGTGCAGCGTAGCCGCACCATCGCTTGTGCCAGTTGCGTAAGTCCTATGATTCAATAACATCTTCATTATTGCAGTACACATATACTAATAATTAGCGATCGCTGTGCCAGTTGCGTAAGTCCTGTTAATGTCATCACGAAACTTCCAACTGCTCTATTTCCGCACTCTGTCCTTGATCTAATTCTGGTAAATTTTTACCCAAAATTACAACTGAAACCATCATTAATAAACTCGTTACCATAATCACACTGATCACATTTGGATCATCAAAATTGCTTGTACCTATTAACAAAGCAGCAGCAAAATTGCGTTGTGCAGTTCCTACTCCTAAAACTCTTTGAGTATCAATACCAGGTCCTCCCAATAAATAACCTACAGTAAAAGAAAATACAATAAAAATAGCACATACAAATATCACACCATTTGTCAATAAAACAGTAATTTCACTAAAGTGAACTATCAATCTGACCACTAAACCTAAAAGCAATCCAAAACTAGATAATTTGGCGGTAATTGCTTGTAAGCTAAGGGATATATTTTCAGATTTGGACTTAATAAATAACCCAATTGCTAATGGTATTATCATCATCAATATTAAAGGTTTAGCAATATCCCAAGAGTTAACTTGTACCCCTTGCAAAACCAAAGGTAATACAATCGGCATATAAAAAACAGTACCGAACATTAACATCATCATCAACCCTGTAGAAAAAGCTAAATTCCCCTTAACTATTTGCGCAAGTTTAGGTAAAGCTGGCGGACCTGATGCTAATGCCATAATGATAAACCCATCTTTCACAGGTTCATCCACAGGTATTACTTGGAGAAGCAAATATACAAAAAGTGGCACTAATACAAAATTTACTAGTAGCGATAAAACAACTAAACGGATATTACGAAGAGGCTGCCAAATTTCTTGTACAGTTAACTTTAAACCTGTACCAAACATAGTAGCAACAACAAAACAAAGGAATGCTATTTTGTCAAGAATGGGGATAACTTCATTCATAAATTTCTTATTTCACTTATTTCACTTTCAACAAATCTGTAGGTTGGGTTGAACAAAGTGAAACCCAACATATACAGCATATTCCATGTACATGAGGTACACTATGAACAGGCAAGACTTGTACTGAGCGGTTAGTGAGCTTGTACTGAGCGAAGTCGAAGTGCGGAGTCGAACTATGTCGAAGTATGCCTGTCCCACAAGGGTTTTATCATTAATATCTGTACTTCATAATAACGGAAACTGCTGTATAATCTCTTAGCCTATTGGGTTTCGTTATTTAATCCAACCTATATTTGCTACATTTTTAATTCAAATTTAAAGTAACCTTCTGTAAATTACCTGTGAATGCAAAGGGTACTTGATAGGTTTCCACAATCGGAGTACCTGTATCTTGACCGACATCAAAAGTTTCATTTAATGCCAAACGGTAGGGTAAAGTTTTTTCAATTCTACCCTCAGCTACCTGTTGATCATTAATGAATAACTTGCCAATTCCACCTGCACCAACTCCACCACCGTCATAATCAAAATTAAATTTAATTGTTGATTTACCAGGTGCTAATTTTTCAGGAGATTGAATAGTGTACCGTTCGGAATTAGCAAAGTTGTAAACGTAGGTTGGTTTACTATCTTCTAGAAAAAATCCCCAACCCGCAAAACGTCCACCTTGAGTTAATAAAACACCTTCTGCACCATTTTCAGGAATGTCTACATCAACAGTAATACTAAAGGATCTATTTTTTAAACTTGGGGCGCTACCTTCAGGAATGCTAACTCCACCAGAATAGTAAGTAAAAGTTGTGCGTCCTGCGGCAGGGGAAGGACGACTTTTGACATCAAATCTTTCAGAAACGCGATCATCTAATGGTAAAACTTTGTGTTTACGAGCTTCTGATAAAAACAACTTTTGCAGTTTTTCTAATTTCTCTGGATTTTCAGATGCTAGGTTATTAGCTTCGCTAAAATCTTTCTCAATGTTGTATAGTTCCCAAGGATCTTTCTCGAAGTCAGCGTTAATTGTACCCTGCCAAGGTAATCGGGGATGACGCGCCGCAGCTATCCATCCATCATCATAAATCGCCCGGTTGCCAAACATCTCAAAATACTGAGTTTCATGTTTAGAAGCAGCTTCAGGATCATCAAAAGTGTAAACTAAGCTAGTACCTTCGATTTTCTGTTGTTTTACCCCGTTAACTTGAGTAGGTGCAGTAATTCCCGCAGCTTCAAAAATAGTTGGCGTAATATCAATAACATGATGAAATTGGCTACGAAGTCCGCCTTGATCTTTGATGCGATCGCCCCATGCAATAATCAAGGGGTTACGAGTGCCACCAAAATGAGACGCTATTTGTTTTGTCCATTGAAATGGTGTTGTACCAGCCCAAGCCCAAGCTGCATGATAATGATTGAATGTTTTAGGACTACCTAAATCATCCAAAGAAGCTAATAATTGTTCTCGACTTTCAGGTACTTTATTGAAAACTTTTAATTCATTGACGCTACCTGCTAAACCACCTTCGGCACTAGCACCATTATCACCAACGATGTAGAAAACTAAGGTGTTGTCTAATTCACCAATTTGGTCAATGGCATCAATTAATCTTCCCACTTCATAGTCCGTATGTGCCAAAAATCCGGCAAATACTTCCATTTCATGGGCATAGATTTTTTGATCATCTGGAGATAAGGAATCCCACGCTGGCAATTCTACCGGACGGGGGGTAAGTTCGGCATTAGCAGGAATTACACCCAGTTGTTTTTGACGAGCACAGGTTTCTTCTCGTAATTTATCCCAGCCTTGGTCAAATTTTCCCTTGTACTTGTCTATCCAGGCTTTGGGAGCGTGATGAGGTGCATGGGTAGCACCGGTAGCCAAATAGGTAAAAAAGGGCTTGTCAGGGGCTATAGACTGTTGAGAATGAATCCAGTTAATGGCATGATCTACTAAATCTGGAGTCAAATGGTAATCAGGGTTATTGGTTGGTGGTGCAACTCGCTTAGTATTTTCTACCAAAGCCGGACTCCATTGGTTAGTATCACCACCCAAAAAACCGTAAAAATACTCAAATCCTAATCCCGTCGGCCAGCGGTCAAAGGGTCCAGCCGCACTGGTTTCATAATCTGGTGTGTTGTGCCATTTACCGAAAGCAGCAGTATTATAACCGTTCTGCCGTAATACTTCCGCTACAGTAGCCGCACTCTTGGGTAAAATTGTTGTGTAACCGGGAAAACCAGATGCTAACTCTGCAACTACACCTGTACCGACTGAATGATGGTTGCGTCCAGTTAATAAAGCTGCTCTGGTGGGTGAACAAAGGGCTGTAGTGTGGAATTGGTTATAACGTAATCCTTTTTCAGCTAAACGAGTTAAATTCGGTGTATCTACAGGTCCGCCAAAGGTACTTGCTTGCCCAAAACCCACATCATCCAATAATACTAATAATACATTCGGGGCTTTTTCCGGGGCTTTAATGGGTGCGGGAAAATCTGGTTTTGAATCTTTGTAAGTTAAGCCAATTTCACCATCAAAAGACGGTGGACGTACTGGTAAAACCTTTGATGTCGCAGCTAAGGCGGGGCTTGTTACCATCAACAATGTGATGAGAAAAGATAGAGACAGCACCCGCAAAATTGAATGTAACATACAATATCCTTGTATAAGAAATCTGCAACTTTGCGTCTTTGCGTCTTTGCGTGAGGCTTAATCTTTTAACGAACCACGAAGGACACAAAGGACACGAAGATTAAGAATGTTAGAGAGAGATTTTGCGTTAGTCTTGTAAATTCTTCACCAAACGAAACCCGATATGGGTTGTTCCCGTATCAGTAGATTCTGATTCCCGTGCGGCTGGACGATAACGGCTACAATAGTTTGGCGCACATAGGTAAGAACCACCTTTGATGACATGAAGGTCAGTTTCTGTAGGTTTTTTAGGGTCAAAACTTTGGTTAACAGATCCCCGACTTCTTTGAGAAGTGGGGGATCTATCGTTGAATAAGTCGGAAGTCCATTCCCACACATTGCCGGTCATGTCGTACAGTCCATAACCATTGGCTGGGAAAGAACCTACTTTTGCTGTTCCTACATAACCATCAGTTTTAGTATTGAAAAAGGGGAAGATTCCCTGCCAGGTGTTGGCTTTTTTCACTGAATATTGATTCCCCCAGGTATAAGTTGCTCCATCCAACCCACCGCGAGCAGCATATTCCCACTGTGCTTCTGTTGGTAATGATTTTCCTGACCATTGGGCGTAGGCTACAGCGTCTTGATATGCAATATGAACAACTGGGTAGTTTTCTTTCCCTACAATAGTGCTATCACTACCAAAGGGATGCTGCCAATTAGCACTGGGTGTCCAATGCCACCAACTGAGAATTTGAACTTCCTTCACACCTTGTTTTGGCATTTGAAAGACCATTGATCCTGGTAATCTCTGCTCATCTAGTAAGTCGGGAAACTGTTCTTTTGATAAAGGTCGTTCTGCAACTGTTACATAGTTGGTGGCTTTGACAAATTCAGCGAACTGAGCGTTTGTCACTTCGTATTTATCTATGCAAAAGGATGTAACTGTGACATTTTCTGCTGTTTGCTCTTCCACAAAACCAGAATCATCTGCTCCCATTTTGAATGTACCTCCAGAAATCATTACCATTCCTGGAGGACAGGGGTTAACGGCAAATGCTAATACTGGTAGATTGGTGAATAGTGATATAAGTGCAATTACTTGAATCAGTAGTAATATTAAGAACCGCATTTTACGTTGTATTAAGCTCCTGAGCGATCGCTTGTAGAATCACTGGGAGGTTCTTCTTTACCACTTCTGCAACTGACCAAGTTATCTTGATTGAGATTATTGGCAGTCAATACATATACTGGAATCAAGATGAAAATTGCAGCAGTAATTAACAAAATTGCATATCTCATGGATTTATTTTTCACCTCTTCTCTTTTCTAAGTTAGTTTCTCCTCTCCAGTAGCCACTGGTAAATCTTTGTGAGTGCTATATTCTGTCCAAGAACCTTCATAAATTCTGACTTTGGGATAATTAAGCAGATGCTTTAAAACCACATATTGTAATGTAGCTTCTCGTCCTGTACTACAAGAAACAATAATGTCATTTTCAGGAGTAATCTTTTTATCTGCCAGAATTTTCTTAATCTCATCTAATGACTTTAATTTGTGAGGATTTTGAGCATCTGTAAACGTTACCCAAGGAATATTCCGCGCACCAGGAATATGTCCATTGCGTATCCAAATATTTTCCTCACCCCGGAACAATTTTTCTGGTCTAGGATCAATAAAAACAACTCCTGATTTACCAATCAGTTTTTTCACATCACTTAAATTCACACGCACTGAAGGGTTATCTTTAACTGTGAATTTACCGACTGAGTATTTAGGAAATTCTTTTGTGACAGCTTGATCGGTTTTATAACCAGCATAACCACCATCTAATACAGCAATATCTTTCAATCCAGAACGTTCTAGTAAATAAGCAACCATTGTTGCACCTAAAACATCTCTACCATCTGAATATACAAGAACACGACTATTATTTGTTACACCAGAATTAGCAAATATTTCTCCTAATTTTTGATTTTCCCAATATTGTACCGGTAATCCTTCTTTTGGACCTCTAAAAGCTGTATCAGCAATGTTGACAGCATTAGGAAGATGTCCTTCTATATAGTCGAGAGGAAAATTACGTACATCTAAAATTCTAAGGTTAGGATCTTTGGCGTTTTCAGCTACCCAATTTGGCGAAACAAACTGAATATTGGCGCGAGAATTAGCTGATAATACTGGCAAAGGTAATAAGGGAATACTTACTAAAAATGCAAAAAACACTGTCACCAGAGCAAATAACTTAGGTTTTTTCAAATTCTTTAAATAAAAACTTTTAAACATCATTTTCACCTTTATTTCTATTTCATCAAAATCTTCATTACTTAGTGAAATTACTTTAATTAACAGGAATGTTAAAGTAATCTCAAAAACCGCATTCTACGCCGTTGTTACCGTTAAACCAAGAATTTTAGCGAATCTTTCTACATAAAATTCTGTAGGATTAGCAACTTGTTGAATAGATTCCCGTTGACGTAAATTCTCCCACCATTCCTGTAATTTATATGTTTCTGTGGGCAATGTAAAATTACGGAATTTTTCTAAAACTGGTAATCTTTCAAACCAAGGATAGAAGCTGATATCAACTAAACTCAAATGTTCGCCTAAGAAGTAGGGACCATTACCAGAAAGTTTGCCTAATCCTTCTTCTTCAATATACAAAAGAGACTCTAAAAACTCTCTCTTTCCCTGTTCTTGTTCTTGGGTATCTTTACCACGCAGGAATTTATTAAAAGCTGGAACTAAACGGGTATTAGCGTAATCTATCCAAATTCTTGCAACCGCTTTTTGAGCAGGATCATGAGGTAATAAAGCTGGTTCGGGAAATACTTCTTCTAAATATTCATTGATAATTGCGGATTCATATATTTCCACATCACCATGTTTGATGGCTGGAACTTTTCCATAGCGAGAAACTTGGGTAAAAGCTTCTGGTTTATTCTGTAAGTCAATTTCAATCGGTGTAAAATCAATTCCTTTTTCCAGCAACACTACACGGGTTCTTTGGGAAAAAGTAGAGGCTTTAGCAAAATACAGTTGTAATGTACTCATTTAGTCCTTTCCTTGATTGGGATTTGTTTGATTTTTTAGTTAATTAGGGCTTGCTGATAGCAGAGCGTGGCGTAAGCCATAAAAGTATTCTCGTATAGACAGGCAAAAGACAAGAGTCTGGGCTATCTGTTGGCAACAAATTTTTCCCTATTTCACGCTCACTATTTTCAATTTTGCTACTCCTATCTTGAAAAACCTTGCACCTCATTGTTCTATTTTTCGCCTCAATCCTTTGATTTGTCTAGGTTTTACATTTATTCCACATCCCCTAATTACAAAAATTGCAATTTGAATGACAGCCAAAGATAGAAGTGAAATTGCTTCTCTTCTACGAGTTATATTCTTTTGACTGGCAAAATACCAGAGGTCAACATTAACTACGGTTTATCGGTCAACTTTTAGTAGTATTCTAAGAGTATTTCATAGTTTTTACTAAAAAACAAGTCTTTTAGCAAACATTTTTCTCAAAATGTAGAGCCAAAATGCCCAACAATCTAACACTTGTCCATACCTTGCTTTTCTTCAGTACCGCGTTCATTGCCGGGTCGTTTAGCGAACTTCCATCTGTTAAGTTAATGTCTCATACCAATACTTTTCGATTAATAAAGCTTTAACATGCTCTCCATCTCACTCCTTCTACCAAGATATAAAAAATCGCGTTTAGGACTTCCCACATATTGACTTCACGCTTGCGTCCTCTAGGTTTAGGCTCTGGAATCAGGTCGCTGATTAATTCATATTGGTCACGGGTCAGGTTACTGGGGTATGCTTTACTCATACTACTCTCTGGGTCCTGTTTATTATCTATTCACAGCTTATACTGAGAGAGCTTTTTTACATCCTTTCCGACTTTTCAAACATCCTCTAAGACTAAACCCAAGGTATCGACTGTCAGAAATCGCTTACGCCCTGTAATTTTCTTGCCTGCATCAAATCAAAGCCCACTGATTGACTCGCCATTGCCGCACTTTTCACACTTTGGCTGTCGATAATCGCCTCAGACGGTAAAGAATGACGTTCGATTTCAATCCTTGTCCAATCTCGTAGGCTATCGTGGATACGCAACCATGTTCCATCCTTCCG
>NZ_BJCE01000249.1:0-7820 GCF_005402885.1 Sphaerospermopsis reniformis | reverse complement strand
ACTCATCTAAGGAAGCTGCTTCCCATATTGGGTAGAAGTGTAAACCGATAGCGTTAGAGGAAGGAACAACTGCACCAGAGATGATGTTGTTTCCGTAGATTAATGAACCTGCAACGGGTTCACGGATACCGTCGATGTCAACGGGAGGAGCAGCGATAAATGCGATGATGAAGCAAGTGGTTGCTGCTAAGAGGGTGGGGATCATTAATACACCGAACCAGCCGATATAAAGGCGGTTGTTGGTGCTGGTGATAAATTCACAGAAACGATCCCATACGTTGGCGCTTTGGCGCTGTTGAATGGCGGTTGTCATGTTCTTATGATTGCGTTTTATGTATGTATGTTTTGGTAGGTGTTTCTACCTGATGACTTTATAGTAGGTCAAATATTTCGATTTGTAAAGGGGTTTTCGTAATATTTTTTAAAATTTTTCTCACAGGATCAGAAAACCTAGATATAGTAAGGGTTACAGGCTTTATATTTTTGTAAACTTATTCTCTGGATTGTAAAAATGCTCTCATTTAGTCCCAAGGTAGTCACTTATAGTCCTGCATATACTCTTGTTCCTACTTACGAATGTTTTAATAGATGTAGTTATTGTAATTTTCGTGTTGAACCAGGTTCACTTCCTTGGATGACGCTAGAACAAGCAGAGAATATTTTATTACCTTTAAAAAATCAAAATATCTGTGAAATACTCATTCTCAGCGGTGAAGTCCATCCTTTATCATCAAGGCGGGAAAAGTGGTTTCAGCTTATTTATGATTTATGTGCTTTAGCTTTATCAATGGGATTTTTACCCCATACCAATGCCGGACCACTGAGTTTTACGGAAATGGAAAAGCTGAAAAATGTTAATGTTTCGATGGGGTTGATGTTGGAACAGTTGACACCCAAGTTATTAAATACTGTTCATCGTCATGCACCGAGTAAATTACCTCAAGTGCGTTTACAACAATTACAATGGGCGGGAGAGTTGCAAATTCCCTTTACGACTGGGTTGTTATTGGGAATAGGAGAAAGTGAAGATGATCGCTGGGAAACTTTAACAGCTATTTCTGAGTTGCATCAACGCTATCAACATATACAAGAAGTTATTTTGCAACCCCACAGTCCGGGAAGTCAGCAAACCTTTAACGCAGAAGCTTTTGATCCTCATCAACTACCGCACGTGATCAGGAAAGCACGGGAAATTTTACCCGCAAATATTACAATTCAAATTCCGCCTAATTTAGTGCTAGATGAAAATTGGTTACTAGCGTGTTTAGATGCAGGTGCGAGAGATTTGGGGGGTATAGGTCCAAAAGATGAAGTTAACCCAGATTATCCCCATTTACAGGTTCAGAGATTAAGAGAAATTTTACACTCTGGGGGCTGGGAGTTAGTAACCAGGTTGCCTGTTTATCCTCAGTTTCTAAGAAATAGGTAATTAGGGTTTGCTGAATAAACATGAAAATATTACAGGTCAGGGATTTTAGGCAATTTGAAATTGAAAAAGTGTATATCACAGCCTTTTGCTAGTCCATGAAGTATAAAATAAGAGTAAAAAAGCAATGCACCAACAAGGTTTTACTATTATCTGTGTAGGCTGACTTTAGCCTGATACTGCTAGTAGCAAAAAAATTTTTTCCAACGTATTAATCCCAAGTGAAATTGGGGAATGCTGAAACATAGGAAATAGTAACCTCATCCCAGCGGTTACACAACTTACAGTATGTAGCAAGTATCAAGGTAGCAGTAGCAATGATAGAGCCTGAAAACAAACTATTTGCCCCCAATGATGGTTGGAATGGTTTAGACACAAAAGAAGAACAACGCATCAGAGTATTGTTAGACTTGGGTTTACGGCAACCAGAAACAATTCCGGTATTTGAAGAAGCTACTCAAACAGCTGCTCACTTTTTGGCAGCAGAAATTTCTATTTTGGGATTTATGGACCAAGAAGTTCACTGGTTCAAATCATCAGTGGGTTTATCAAGATTAGGTCTCATGAATGATCTAGCACAAAAACGTCAATTATTACGACGGGATTCTTTTTGCTCTCAGGTGGTAGAAAATTCTCAAACATTAGTTATTAATGATACAAAAGCAGCAATAAATACACCAATATCTACCAGTAAGTTAGTCCAAAAATATGGCATCCGTTCCTACTTGGGAGCGCCATTAATTGATGCTTCAGGATACTGCTTGGGTGCATTGGCAGTCATGAATCGTCAGCCACGCAATTTTACAGATCGAGAAATTGAGTTTTTGCAAATCATCGCTCGTTGGTGCATGAGTGAATTTGAACGCAACCGATTGTTGCAAGGTCAATTCCAAAAAAGCACTATTACAAGTATTCCCAGTACAAGTATTCCTAGCTTGCCATTCCAGGAAGAACAGGCAATTGACTTGAAAATCGCACCACCCATTCTAGAAAATGTTTGTAATTCTACTCAGCAACTGAAACTAGAACTCTTAGGCCAACTAACTCAAGAATTGCGTACACCCTTAACATCCGTACTGGGGATGGCTGGTGTTCTGGCACGTGAAATTTATGGGCCTTTAACAACAAAGCAGCGAGAATATCTAGAGATTATCCAACACAGTGGACGCTACTTATTGTCTTTAGTCAATGAAATTACCGAACTAGGAATATTAAGTGATAATTCTAATGTGCTGAACTTAGCTCCTGTAGATATTGAAATGCTGTGTCAACAAGCTATCAACACTCTATCAGAAGTGGCTGTCCGTCGGAATCAAGAAATTCGCTTGTCTATAGAACCAGGACACAATCGCATTTGGCCTTTAGATAAAGATAAGGTGCGACAAATTTTGTATAACCTGTTGTTTAGCATTATTCAACTTTCTACTACAGGTAGTATTGTTCGTGTTCATATTTCTTATAAAGAAAATACGCTCTGTATTACTATTTGGGTTTCCCATCCCTGGTTAGGAGTAGGAGATGGAAACGGTGAAATTGACTCTTATTTACGTCTTGATTCTTTGTCCATATCAGAAATCTTGGGTAAGTCTGAAAAGTATGATTCTGATTTAGAAAATAAGAATAATGCCCCAGGAAATTGGGAAAAGTCAGCCAATTTGATTGAGCAGCAATTAGGAATCTTGGTTGATAGATCAGATAAGGATTTAGGTAATACTTCTGTGAATCTGTCTCGTGAAAAACTGGGTTTGTTACTCAGCTGTCAGATGGCAGAACTACATGGTGGACAAATTTCCATCCAAGGTTCTCCAGAATCAGGATATCGCTATGTAATTTCTTTGCCACTGCCAACGGCTAATTCCGCTAAATAGTGACTGGAGACTGGTGATTGGTGACTGGGGAAGAAAATTTTAGATTTTAGATTTTAGATTGGAATTGACAAAAACAATCCAAGATCCTTTCATCCAAAATCCTTTCATTGAATTACCAATTACCAATTACCAATTACCAATCACCAATTACCAATCACCGGATTATGATTAAGGCTAAGTTCTACAATTAGGTGCTAGTTGATCACAACCTTGTTTATGAATTTAGTCTGGCAAAGATTGACTTTATCCTCTGTACCGCTCAGAGAATATCTGGATACCAGTTACCTGCATCGGTTGATGGTGGGGATTTTACGTCCTTGGCGACAAACCAGTATTTTAATGCAGTGGGGAGATACGATAGCGGCTGCTTTACTTAGTCTTATCTATGCTCTTGCACCTTTTGTTTCTAGTACCCTAATCGGTTTGCTGCTTGTAGCTGGCGTGGGGTTATGGGTGCTATTGACTTTATCTGATGATACAAGTCTGACAAATGCAGCTTCGGTCACGCCAATTCATCTGCTAGTTTTGCTCTATTGGTTTATTGCTGTGGCAGCTACAGCTTTATCACCAGTGAAAAAGGCCGCGTTGAGTGATTTGGTAACGTTAACACTCTATTTATTGCTTTTTGTTCTATGCGCTAGAGTTCTCAGAATTTCCCGGTTGCGGTCTTGGTTGATTACTCTTTACTTACATATATCTCTGATTGTCAGTGTATATGGAATTCGGCAATGGTTTTTTGGCGCTAAAGCATTGGCTACTTGGGTTGATCCAGAATCCAGTTTGGCTAAAACTACCAGGGTTTACAGTTATTTAGGTAATCCTAACTTATTGGCTGGATATCTAATACCAGCAGTTGTTTTAAGTTTGGTGGCTATTTTTGCTTGGCAAGGTTGGATTAGGAAAGCTTTAGCACTAACAATGTTTGTTGTTAATACAGCCTGTTTAGTTCTTACTTTTAGTCGTGGGGGCTGGATTGGTTTGGTGGTGGGGCTTTTGGCTGCAATGGCATTGTTGGTTTATTGGTGGAGTGTGGAAATGCCACCTTTTTGGCGCACTTGGTCATTGCCAATTATTGTAGGGGGTTTGATTGGGGTATTGGTGTTGGCGGTGATTTTTGTTGAACCTGTACGGTTGCGAGTTTTTAGTATTTTTGCAGATCGTCAAGATAGTAGTAATAATTTTCGCCGCAATGTCTGGGATGCTGTTTTTGAAATGATCCGCGATCGCCCCATTATTGGTATCGGTCCTGGTCACAATTCTTTCAATAAAGTTTATCCTCTTTACCAACGTCCCCGTTATACTGCTTTGAGTGCCTATTCAATTTTCCTGGAGACGGCTGTAGAAACAGGTTTTTTGGGTTTAGCTTGTTTTCTTTGGTTAATAATTGTCATCTTGAATACGGCATTTATGCAAATGCGCCGTTTCCTAAATTTGAGAAGTAAAGATGGATTTTGGTTAATTGGGGCGATCGCAACTTTGCTCGGTATGCTCGCTCATGGCACAGTAGATACTGTCTGGTATCGTCCTGAAGTTAATACCGTTTGGTGGTTAATGGCTGCTTTAGTCGCCAGCTATTGGACTCCTTTAACTTCTCAAATAAATCAAGTCCACCCAGAACCGACAGCCTAAGCTAACAATTTTGGATTTTAGATGTTTTGCTTATGAAACACTTACTCATAATCCAAAATCTAAAATCTAAAATCTAAAATCCAAAATCTAAAATCCAAAATCTAAAATCCAAAATCTAAAATCTAAAATTGATGTTGATGTTAGTCTCTGTAACTGGTAGCTCCTGGTGCATTAGGATCACGATAACGAGTTGGTTCTTCTCCACGCTTTTTACCGGCTAAACCAGCTAAACCCAACAGGCCAATTAATCCCAGCCAACCCCAATCAACATCGTTACGATCATAATAAACAGTCCTGTCTGGTACAATGTCTGTTCTAGGTTGAGTCACTTGGGCTTGTGCGGGTAAATTTAAGAGTACAATTCCCATTGTCAGCGTCAGAACTCCAGCGCCAATGGTTTTGGTGAAATTACGTTTCATGGTGAAAGTGCCTTATACCGACTCGGATATTCACCAATGTATCTATTCCTCCGATTTGCCAAATCAATCTGCGGCTATAATCTAGAGTTGGCTGTAAATCAGGCTCAGGGTATATTTAGCTAATAATTTTTCATTGCTCGTTGAATATCACGCTGATCTTGACGGCGTTTGAGGCTTTCCCGCTTGTCGTGAATTTTCTTCCCTTTACATAAACCGATGCTGACTTTTACCCAGCCTCGTTTCAGATACATTTTTAACGGCACTAAGGTTAAACCCTGCTGTTCTACTTTACCAATTAGCTTGCGGAGTTCTTGCCGATGCAGCAGTAATTTACGAGTCCGACGCGGTTCATGATTAAAATATTGTCCACTAGAGGTATAGGGAGAAATATGTACATTTATTAGCCATGCTTCACCATTGCGAATCAACGCATAGCCATCCTGGAGATTTGCTTTACCAGCCCGTATTGATTTTACCTCCGTACCTGCCAGCTGTATTCCCGCTTCGTAGGTTTCTAGGATTTCATACAAATAACGAGCTTGGCGATTGTCGCTAATTACTTTATAACCTTCGTTTTTGTCACTCATTGAAAATCTGCTTTATGTTAAATATTGCTTAGTCGTTTTACTTCGTTGTTTAAAACATTTGTAATTTGAATAATGAATTTCGACTAATTGAATTTTACATTATATTTTCTATTTAATTCAATCTATTAGTGTAACATTATTAAAATTTAAAATAACATTAAATTTTATGAACACTTCCTAAGCATATAATAGCAAAATATTGAGTAAGAAAAATGCTAGGGGTGTACTGTCCATGCCCTTGAAGATCCTTGTAGTGGATGACGACCTCGGCACTCGTCTGTCTATCAGTGATTATCTTGAACTGTCTGGCTATTCGGTGATCATGGCTGATGACGGTCAAGAGGCTTTGTCTATGGTGGAAAAGAACCATCCTGATTTGATGGTGACAGATATTGTCATGCCAAAGATGAACGGCTATGAACTGGTGCGTCGGGTGCGTCAACAAGCTGAGTTTAGGTTGTTACCTGTAATTTTGTTAACAGCCCGAACCAAAACCCAAGAAAGAATTCTTGGTTATCAATCAGGATGTGATTTATACTTACCTAAGCCTTTTGAACTAGAAGAGTTAGCCGCAGCTATTCGTAATTTACTAGAGCGATCGCAAATTATTCAATCAGAATACCGCTTCTCTTATCAAGAAAGTTTAGATGGGTCTAACCTGATAAAATCAATACACGGACAAAATCATTTATCAACACCAATTGTCAATTCTCAGTTGTTATTATCATTAACTACAAGAGAGCAGGAAGTCTTAGAACTATTGACTCACGGGTTGTCTAACGCCGAAATGGGTAATCAACTACACCTCAGTCCGCGAACAGTTGAAAAATACGTCAGCAGTTTATTGAGAAAAACTTTAACCAGTAATCGCGCAGAACTGGTGCGTTTTGCCATCAAGCATGGTCTTGTAGAGTAGTTCAGGAGGCAGGAGGCAGGGGAAGAAAAGATTTTTACCAGTTACCAGTCACCAGTCACCAGTCACCAGTCCCTGATCACATATTCTAGCAGACCTGAACAAGCATCCATGAGGAGGTCAATCACCTGATTAAATCCTTCTGTTCCGCCATAATAGGGATCTGGAACTTCTTTGAGATCGTGTTGAGAGCAAAAATCACACATCAAACGAACCTTATGGTGATATTCTCCAGAACGGTCAACAGCGAGAATATCTTGATAGTTATCCTTATCCATCGCCAAAATTAAATCAAACTCTTGAAAGTCTGATTTTTGAAACTGACGAGCTTGCCCAAGTAGTTTAATTCCCAACTTAGCAGATGCAGCAGCACTCATGCGGCGGTCAGGTGGACTACCAATGTGATAACTAGAAGTACCAGCAGAATCACAGTAAATTTTATCGCTCAGATCAGCTTGATCAATCAGATGATTCATGATATTTTCTGCCGAAGGCGATCGGCAAATATTACCAAGGCAGACAAATAGTAACTTGTAAGACATTTTTCGGGGTTAATCCTTTTAGGTAAATGATTTAATCTACTATGTAATAAACTATGATCAAATAGCACAATAAGTCAAGATTTATATTTAAATAAACATCCCACAATCTCGACAAATAAAGGTATTTTGATGATTTTTATTAATACAGCGGATTCTTTGGTCATGAGATACATTATAGCCCCCTCATTGCTGGCGGAGATGGGCTTTTGTCAATAAAGCACTATATCAACATTCCCTAAAAAGTGCAGTCATAGAAATGGGATTGCGAGAATCTGCTAGATTAGTTTTAACTCCCCAAGAAATTCAACATTGTTGGGGTGAAGGTGCAGGTTCTCAAGGATGGGAAAAAATCAGAAAATACCTAATTTATGACTTGGAAGATACGAAATTAATTGCTGATAAATTAGTTCCTTCCTATTACTATGAATCGCTGATA
>NZ_BJCE01000248.1:0-7873 GCF_005402885.1 Sphaerospermopsis reniformis | reverse complement strand
ATTTTTTCCGGGCTATACTAACAGTAACTATCTCTAGCCCTGATGATTACGTCAAGTCTGGCTGAAATGAGAACATCCTCAAAGCCATACACAGACTGCCTTTTTAATTTTCGGACAGGTCTAATATCTTGGCTTTTGTCTCTTTGGATAAATTCATCTAGTAATTGAAAAAAGTAATCAAATGCAGCTTTTTCATCAATACAGGTGAGTAAAATAATTTTATCCCAAGCGTTAACAGTATGGATAGATAAGCGGTTTTGTAGCCAAGTTTGAAAGTTTTTATAAAAATCACTTTCAGTTTCAGTATTAGTAATACCTAATTCAGAACGAGAAAAGCGATATCCCAAAATAAACATCCGTAAATTACTGATAGATGCTATTCCCAAATATAAGCCTGGGTTGGTTTTAATTTTTTCGAGTAAATTAAATAATGCGCTCATTGAGATTAACTCCATTAAAATTTTCAAAATTCTTCTATCACTTCTATTTTAAACTCATTAGATAGAGATGTAAAATCTTGAATCCAGTCATCTGGGTATAGTCCTTGTGGGGAAAGATTGTCGAAAATTTTGCCAAAAACTTCAACACCGTAATGAACGCCATTTTCCGTAATAGTTTCAAAGCAACCTTGTTTTTCTAGGCGATAACTCAAAATTCAGCCGTCTAAATTTACCGTTTGGCAAAATGGAATTAGCATTATAAATGAGGACAATAAAATGTAATCCGACGATGGATAATTTGACGGCTATTTTCAATGTTTTGCGGAAAAAACTTAATGTTGATATTACAGTGAAGACAACGGTTATTTACCATTAAAAAATTACGGATGCTGGAAACTGATAACTGCGCCGTATTTTGGAATGGTAAGCTGTTACACAGCTAAATTGTATAATCCTAATATTCTAAACTCTTGTTTAACAGGCAAGATGCCTGTTCCACTTATATAAATTAAATGCACAACAGCTTAGTTCATATTTACCAAATTGATCATTTTTTACTCTCGGTTTCTATACTTGCATGATATTTTTTATGATAATATATTTTTAGATGATATCATATTGAACAAAATTCACTCTCTAAATTTGGGTTTAAATTATGATAACTACACTCATTGAACCAGAAGCAGAACCAATTTTAATTAGTGACTTAACCTGGAGAGAATTTAAAGCTGTTGAACAGCTAATTGATCGCCCAGGGTTAAGGTTATCTTTTTTAGATGGAGTTTTGGAGATTAGAAAAATGCCGGGTAAAAAACACGAAACTATCAAAGAACGTATTGGTGCTTTACTAGAAATTTATTTAGAATTTTTGGGATTAGATTTTACTCCTACTGGTTCTGTAACCTTAGAAAATGAATTTGAAAAGGTTAAAAGAGAAGGTGATAAATCCTATGAGTTGGGGGCAAATAGAAAGCATCCTGATTTAGTAATTGAGGTGGTTGTTAGTAGTGGAGGAATTAATAAACTGGAAGCATACAAACGGTTAAAAATTCCTGAAGTTTGGTTTTGGATGAATGATGAGTTATTGTTTTATAGTTTAGGAAATGAGGGATATGAGGCTGTTAGTAAATCGCAACTTTTACCGAGTTTAGATGTAGGTTTATTGATGCGTTGTATTGGTATAGAAAATCATGCTCAAGCACTGCGAGAATTTAGAGCAGGGATAAAAATTATTGAATCAACATAACAATATATAATGTTGATTTTTTAAGATTTTTTTTATCACCATAACTCCAATTTGTGAAAGCGATCGCCTTTGGGTAGTAAGCGATCGCTGTCATTTTATTTTTTATTTAGGGTTTGGGTAAAGAGAGAATGGAGAATAAACACTCCCTCTTTAAGTTTCAACTTAGTTAGTCAGTTTCAGCTATCACCGTCAAGCTGTTTGTTCCATGAAGTAGCTGTAGGCTCCATAGGCAATGGCTTCAATAATGGTCTCTTCTTCCGAGGAATCCTTTGAGTCTGTTCCATTGGGTGCATTACCTCCATTGAAGCTATCTTTGATAAGACGATAAATCAACTCGAAAAGGGCATCAGTAGTTAAATTATCTATCTGTTTTTTCACTTCGCCTTTTTTATCCTCAGCCACCATTGAAGAAACAGTGGATTGGACTAACTTAACCCCCCAATCAACAATTGTTGCATTAAGGCGAAATTTTACCTGAGGATAATGTTCGTCTAAAATCTTATTAGCCTTCTTGGCAGCGGCTTCACAGCCTTTAATAGTGATATAAGCAGTAAAAAAACCTACTGTTACTTTCCCAACACCTAATGTTACTTTCCCAATGAAGGGTAATAAGTGAATAGCCATTGTTCCTCCTTGATTGAATTGAGATGCTTGTGAAGTCGAGAGAATGGAGAATAACCACTCCCTCTTTAAGTTTCAAATTGGTTTACTGAGTTTAGGGTTTGGATTCGTTTCTTGGTGGCTGCGGTGGTGGTGGTGGCGTAGAACGACCAGCTGCAACCAGTGCGCCCAGTGTAGCAGCACATAAGCCGACGAGCTTTGCTACATTAGCCCATGACTTTTCTTCTGACATATTTTTTCCTCCCAATAGAGAGAATGTTGTTTTGATAGCCCCATTATGCGTTTCCCCCTGTCAGGCTGAGAAGAACCACTTCCGACAGGTTAAAGGACAGATTCGACAGATTCGACATATTGGAATACTCTGTCCTGTAGTTATTCACTCCCCCCCTCTAAAATTATCGAAACCCTTGATCTCTCGTTAAAGATAGGGGGGAGTGTGAACAGTTACTCTGTCCTTCGGCGCTAGTTTTGAAAGAGAGAAAACGTACTCTCCCAGAATTGCGCTATGCTGATACAAGATGTCAGACTCTCGTTGACTCAATCTCAAGTTAAACTTTTTTCAATCAGTCAAAGTTTTCGTGACGTATTTCTAAAGAACGTATTTTCAAAGAAAGGAACAATTAACCATGCCTAGATCTATTGGGATAACCGATGAAGGAAGGAGACTATTAAAAAGACGACTCAAAGAACTAGGTATTAATCAGACAGAATTGGCTCAAAAATGTTATTTATCTGAAAAAACTATAGAACGACTATTTCAGAAACGCAACATTGATCGAGCGAATCTTAAAGATGTTTGTGATTTTTTGGGAGTAACAGTTAGTGAAGTAGTCGATCCAGACGAATGGAATAGACTGCAAAATCCCGTTAATCCTCATAACCCAGCAGGAGAATTTAATCAAATTGAACAACATATTCCTAGACAGATTTTCAAAAATATTGTTGATGACAAGACAAGGGAATTTGTCGGAAGGGAATATATCTATGATCAAATTGATGAATATTTGAAAGATGAGAGTTTTCCTTCAGGCTATATTATTCTTAAAGGTGAGCCTGGTATTGGTAAAACAGCATTGATGGCGAAATTAGTCGAAGACAGAGAGTGGATTCATCATTTTGTCACTGAAGGAACTGATTCAACCGAAAGTTTTTTGGCTAGTATTTGTTCTCAACTGATTGTTAAATATGAATTACCTTATTCAAAATTGCCTGAATGTCAACCAGAACAAAGAATACTTACTTACAGAAATTTTATAGATGAAGATCTATTGCCACAAGCAATAGAAAAAGTGAAAGATAACAAAGAAGATAACACAGTAGTTATTTTAGTGGATGCTTTAGATGAAGCAAAGAGAAGTCCGTTAGATGGGGAGCTTAATATTCTTGGTTTGCCTAAAGCCTTACCTCAAGGTGTGTTTTTCATTGTTACTTCCCGTGAAGCAGACGATCAGAATTTCTATGTGAATAATAATAAACGAATAGATATCAAGGATGATGATGAAGATAATCTCAACGATGTTCGGCTATATGTCGAGAGTTACTTAAATGATCCTGGTGTAAGGCAACAAATCGAGAAATGGCAGGTTAGTGATGCTGATTTTGTCGAAAAGATCACTAAAAAAAGTGAAGGCAACTTCATGTATTTATTCTATGTAATGACAGATATTAAAGAGCAAAAACTCTCAGAAGATATTAAGGATAGTATTCATGATTTACCGCAAGGACTGAATGGATATTACAATAAGCATTGGGATTTTATGGAAAAATCTTATAAAGATAGATTCCGAGAAATAGATGAAAAGGTTATCAGAATTATCGCTGCTCTCCACACACCTGCTTCTATCTCATACATTGCGGAAATTAGTAAATTCCCAACCAATACAGTATCAGAAATTATTAACCTGTGGCGTAATTGTTTTAATGAAATAATAGAAAACAATAAACAGCACTATCGTATTTATCATCGAAGCTTTTATGATTTCTTAAAAAGAAAATTACACTTTGACGATATAACAAGTTTTGATACACAAGCAAATATGCTTATTGTTGAAAATATGTTAAATAAACTCCATAGGAGGAAAGCATGATAGTTTCTCAAAACAATCCTTTGGCTGAATTTGATCTATGTCAATTGGTAAAGTTAGCTTTCCATTTTATAAAAACGCCATATAAACAGGAACTTCATGAAATCCTTTCATTAACAACCGAAAAAGGACAGCACGCTTACCTAGAAGCTTTGGAGTCTGCTGTAGAGTCTGCTGTTTGTGCAAATAGTTTTTTAGAAAAAGATAGAAAAGATAGTTTTTTAGACAATATAATAGCAGCTTGGGAAGAAGTAGAAAAGGAATACATTAACGGTGAGTATCTATCAAAGTCAAAAGCAATTGCTCTTCAACTTCGTTATGCCTTAATTACTTCTTCATTTAGGACTTTTGCCAATGACTACTCCGATGAATTACTGGTATTTTTAGCAAAGAATAAGCGTTGGAAAGCAGAACAATGTCTTGCCTACATATCTCAACGACGTAATGATGATCAAGAATTTGAAATCTTAGCAAAAATTACTCCTTATTATCCAGAAAAGTTATTGTCCAAAGTATTAAAGTTAGCAGAATCAATTGACAGTGACTCAAAAGTATGGGCTATTATTGAGTTGCTGACTCACTTCCCTGAGAATCAGAGATTAAAACAATTATGTTTGGATAATCTTTCTTTAATCAATGACTTGGATTATCAGGTGGACGCATTGACTAGCATGGCTAAAGCGATTCCCGATTCTGATGATATTTTACTTCTTGCCTTAGAAAAAGTTAACGATATTAAAGAAGAATTAGAGCGTGTAAGTGCTTTAGAAAAAATTGCCTCTCTTGCTCCAAAAAGTCTTATTGTAATTGCTAATATCCTAAAAATAATTAAAGAATTATCAGACTTATCGCTACAAATTGAGAGTATTGAAAAAGTCCTTCCCTATGTTGATGATGTCTTTTTTCCTGAATTTATTACTGAAGTGACTAATAGTATGGATCTTGGACAAGACGAGATTTACTTGGCATCTCAATTTGCTAATATTCTAGCCATTGAGAGTTGCAATAGAAAACCAGAAGCAGAAGAACGCTTTAATATTTTAGCTCAAGCATTGTCTATGGTTTCATTGATTCCAGAGCCTAAGCACAAAGCCAAGGCACTTATACAGATAGGTCCGTACCTACCTAATGAGTTACTTCTTGATTATTTAGCCATTAGTAACGATATTGAAGAAAATGTTCTAGTTTTATGGGCAGTTCGTGACCATATCTCTGCTAATAATTTACCTGGCATCTTAGAATTACTCCTTCGTCTTCCTAGAGTGGATGGGGTAGAAGCAGAAATTCAAGAAGGATTTGAAACCTTTGGCAGAATTTACGAGTTTATCAAGCATATCGTTAAAATTTCAGTCTTACCTGTAGAAGTATGGTTTGAATTATTGGATGTTATTAAGGTATTTCCCAATCAATTTTGGATCTACTATGTTTTTGCACAAATTGCTCATCTTCTACCTGATGAACTACAAGAAAAGACAAGGGAAGTTGCCAACAGCATAGATGAAATAAGCATTAAAGATCTAACTTTCAAAATAGTAGCTAAACGATATCCTGAAATTTTACCTGACGTATTAAATTATGATAGTAGTCTTGCTAGTAGCTTGAAAGACTTGGCGATCGCTTATCCTAATAATCAAGAGTTATTAAATCAAGCCTTAAACGAGATTCGTATAAGCACTGATTACAAAGATAAAACTGAACAATTAGTAGAATTAGCTTTAAACTTTACCCATTTAGTTCCTGAAGCCTTAGAATGTGTTAAAAGACAAAAGGAAGAAATTTGGCGCAATCCAAATTTAGATAAGTTAATACCTGTAGCTAGTGCTGATCTTTTGGATGAAATATTAATTGTAGCAAGAGCTATAAATAACGATCACTTAGCTTTTTTAACTATTATCAAAAATTTGATTGTTCATGCGCCACAAGAATTTACACCTGAGATTTTTGATTTATTTTCTACTCTTTATGAAGATTCAGATAAACAAGAAGCTATTTGTTTATTGTGTCCTCATCTACCGATTGATTTATTTCCTCTTTTCTTAAATGAGATTGATAAAATCCATGATGAATATTATAAATGCCAAGCTTTGAACGAAGTTATTATTTCTTTAAAGGGTCAAATATTACCCAAATATCTCACAGAAATTTTATTGATTGTTCGCTCATTTAAGAAGCCTAAGTTTAGAGCAAAGTTACTGAGAAAAATTGCCAACTTTGCCCCTGATGTTTGGAGTGAAGCTGTTAGAGATGTTCGCCTAATTGAAAACGTTTCTGAGAAAGTCAAAGTTTTGACTGAATTCTTATCATTTTCTCCTAGTCTGCGTCAAGAAATGTTAGAAATTGCGTTAGGTATTGAGGATAGGGTTAAACGCGCTCTTGCTTTGGTTGAACTTGTTCCTTATGAGCAGAGCAATCAGCTAATAAATGACGTTTTTCAGATCGTTAATGATATTTCAGATATGAACAGAAAAGAGCGAGTTTTGGAAAAACTATTACCCTATTTATCAAATTCTGTTCGTCAGCAATTACTTCCAAAAGTTTTAAAGTTAACCTTACTCAACAAAGATAACAAAGCCGTAATTAATACAGGGATAGTATTACCCTATCTGTCTAGCAATCTGTTTGAACAGCTTCTTGATGATTTAGAACAGAGAAATTTTACTGATGATTCAGAGAAGAAAAACTTTATAATGAAACTTAATTTTGGAGCTTTTGCAGAATATGTTCCAGAAAAGTTAATGATTAGAACTTTGAAGTTATTTTCTGAAAATGGACGAGAACAAGTAGCCTATGAAAAAATTGCCCCACGCCTACCAGAAACTTTCAAATCAGAGGCTCTTGACATTGCTTTGGGTATAAAAAAACAATATATAAAAACAGAAGTTCTTAAAATTTTAGCCCGTGTTTTACCTGAAAACTTAATCTTAAGAACTCTAGAAGCAGTTGCATCTATGGAAGGAATTTCACAGGAAGAACGTGCGTTGCTTTGTAGCTCCATTGTTCCTGAAATAGCAGGTAATTATGCAGAGTATTTCTATTATCTATGGAGAGCAAGAATCTCTTCATATTCTTATAATCGTCAATCTTTATTGGAAGAAATTAACAATTTAATCCCCATAATGAAACAACTTTGGGGTGATGAGGTAATCACAGAGACAATACAGACTGTGAAATGGATTTTATATACTTTTCCGTAGCTTTAAGGTGTTGGAATAGATCAACATTTATGCTCTAATCACAGTAATTCTACATTGATTTTCTGTCATCACCACCTCAGTTGATAATCTTTCTTCCATTGGTAAAGCATTTTTCCGTCTATCAAAGATAAATAACCAACCAAAATCTAACCCTAAACGTGCTAAATAAGATTCTAATTGTTCAATTCCATCACCTTGAGGATCGCGTTTTTTATCCCGCCACACTTTCAATTCAATCCCTAAAATAACATCTTTATAACGCAGACATAGATCCATTCTATCGCTACC
>NZ_BJCE01000247.1:0-7904 GCF_005402885.1 Sphaerospermopsis reniformis | reverse complement strand
TAACTCAAAAATTGATTTCACAGCTATTTTCTTGATTGGTTTACAAACAACCTGGTTAAGTTGGCGGATAGTACCAGAAACATTACAGCAATTTATCATTAATACAGCAACTTATCTGACTAATTCTCAAAATCAACCTTTAGCATTATTGAGTATTGCTTTATTTCCTTATTTAATATTGATGTTAATTTTCACAGAAAAATTGCATCATGAACAAAAAGAAGAATTAGCAGTTTTTGGTAAACAGCTAACCCTATTATTAGGGGTTTGCTTAACAATGTTCGCTTTACTAAATTCTACCTTATTAACACTCAATCTTTTATTGTCTGCCATTACTTTAGCTATCGTTACTAAACGCTATGCGTCTCTTCCCCATTTACTGTATTTAACTCATGTTACAGGTTTGTTGGCTGTTTTTTCTGCTATCAATTGGTTATCACCAAATTTGAGTAAAGAAATTTGGGCAACAATTTTGTTAACTGTCATGGTTGCAGAATGGGTATTTAGTCTCGGTGCAGGAATTTGGAAACGTAGTGCTTGGTATATTGGTTTAGCACTTGCTACCTTGAGTTTTTCTTTATTGTTGGTAAATGTACAATTATTATCTGATCACAATTGGGGAGTTATTTGGTTAATTACACCTTTAGCACTTACAGGTTTAGCTATTCTCACTCATGATGAACAACATCGCACTTTTAATACTTTTTTGAGTATTTTATCTGTCATTGCTGCCCAATTTTTAACCCTACCTTTAACAGAAACAAGATTAATTAGTTTGGGTGTAAGTGCAAGTGTGTTGTTTGTCAATACCCGCTATTTAATAAAACAAGAAACTGCTGCTTTAACCATCGGTTTTGGACTGAGTTTTATTGCTGCATTATTGTGGAATATACCAAATTTAGCTTTATCAGTTTGGTTTTTGGTTGGTGGTTTTGCTATCTTTACTTTATGGTTAGGACGTACCATACTTTTAAGAAAAAATACCGAATTAACCCTTATTTACGCAGCAGCAAGTGATAAATTGGCTATTGCACTATCTACCATAGAATTAATAGGAATTACCTTACATTCATTCCTTGTGTATACGGTAAATAGCAATGCCGAAATTTTCTATTTATTGGCTACATCAATAACTTTAACTGCCATTATTTATCGTACTTATCAACAATTAACAAACTGGGCATTTTATAGCATTGGTTGGTGTTTAGAATTGTTAGTGGCGGAAATTTTAGGTTTTGGTGAACCATCAATTATTAAAATAGGAATTGCTAATATTGCCTTGGGTTTAATAACTCAACTATTCGGTGAATTGTGGCGCAGAAAATATCAAACATCCTCTCAAACTATACCTCAAAGTTTCCATATTTTACCCATAATTTATGGTGCATTTAGTGTTTTATTAAGGTTCAATACCTTTACCGACTGGACAGGTTTATATAGTTTAGGGATAGCCTTAATTTTAGTTGGTGTAGGAAGGAGAAGAGAAGAATTTAAACCATTACTTTATTTTGGCATTATTGGGATATCAATTTCTGCTTATGAACTGCTATTTTATCAAATGTCTGAAGCTACAGGAGGTGCATTAAGAGATGGTTTAATAGCTATGTCAGCGTTAGGAACTAGCATCATGTATGCTTACCGTATCCTTTCCCCTTGGTTAGTAAATTATTTTTGTCTCACACCAGGAGAATTAAAAAATATTGCCCATTTACATTGGTTTTGGAGTAGTATTTTATTATTAGCTGCTGTCACAGTTCCCACAGAAATTAACCTTTATCCAGCTATAGGAACAGGACTATTTTTAACCCGCTATGGAATATGGCAAGGAAGAAGAAATAATTTCCATCAACCTGTACAAACTGTTAGTAATATCAGTAAAGATGAAATTTGGGTTTATCTAGGTTTATTAACAGCAGGGATAACAGGTATTTATTTACAAAATTTACCCATAGGTAGCTTTTTAACTCAACAGTTAACACCTTGGAACGGTGCTTTAGCTTGCATCTTTGCCTACTTCCTCTACATTACACCTTGGGAAAAATTAGGTTGGTCAAAAACACCGTGGCAACGTACATCATACATTCTACCATTAATCATCATCGGAATTACCCAACAGCAAATTTATCCCCTGACCTTAATTATTGCTGCTTTATACTATATCTTTCTGTCTACAAAAACCAGACAAATTCGCTTTACCTACATTAGTGTAATTTTAATTAATTGGGCATTATTTAAATGGTTTATTCAATTAAACTTCACAGATAGCTTATGGTATATCACACCCATCAGCTTATCAATATTATATATTGCCCAAATAGACCCACAATTAAAACCACAAGAATTTAAACCAATACGTCATTTAATCAGAACAATTGGTAGTGGTTTAGTTTGTGGTTGGACAATATTATTTTATCAAAATTTACCTTACATACCCGGTATTTTTAGCCTTATTGCTATCTTTGCCGGACTAGCTTTAAAAATACGTGCCTTCCTGTATGTTGGTACAGCAACTTTTATCATTACCAGCATTTATCAATTAGTAATTTTCAGCCTCAGTTACTCCTTCTTAAAATGGATAATTGGCTTATTAGTAGGCATTCTTTTAATTTATATAGCAGCCAACTTTGAAACCCGACGCACTCAAATTACTTCTTTACTTCGCAATAGCATCGAGAAATTTCAACAATGGGAATAATGAAAATTAAAAATTGAGAATTAAAAATTAAAAATTAAAAATTAAAAGCCCCCCTTTTTAAGGGTGGTTGGGGGGATCAACAACTACAAATACAAAGACTTAACCCACTCCCATTCTTTTGCTAAACCCTCCCTCAAAGAAACCTGTGGCCGATAACCAAGAATTTTTCGCGCCTTAGAAACATCAGCAGCAGTATGACGCGCATCACCCATAGCCTTTTCAATATGATTGCGTTTAAGAGGCTTACCAACAATTTCTTCCATTGTATCCAAAACTTCAGTTAAAACCACCCTACTACCACCACCAATGTTAAAAATTTCTCCCACCGCTTCTGGTGCAGTAGCAGCAGCTAAGTTAGCAGCAACCGCATCACTGACAAATGTAAAATCTCGCGTTTGCTGTCCATCACCATAGACAGGAATAGCCTCATCCTGCAAAACCCCTTTAAAAAACTTATGAAATGCCATATCTGGTCTTTGTCTTGGACCATAAACCGTAAAATACCGCAAAGAAACAAAAGGCACACCAAAATTTTTATGATATAGTCCACACAACCTTTCAGCAGCTAACTTAGTGATACCATAGGGTGAAACCGGTTTAGGTGCAATTTCCTCATGAGTTGGTAAAGTTTCCGCATCACCATATACACTGGATGTTGAGGCAAATACTAACCTTTTCAACCGGGAAGCATCCTTAGCAGCTTCCAACAAAACCTGTGTAGTGTTAATATTCCGTTCCGTATAAGCCCGAAAACCCTGACCCCAGGAATTTCTCACCCCAGCTTGTGCTGCCTGATGATATACTATTTCCACATCTTGAAAAAGTTTTGGCAAATCTAAAAATTGAATATCCCCTTCAACTAAAGTAAAATTCGGTGAATTTTCAAAGGTGGCAATATTTTTTCGCTTTAACTGTGGATCATAATAATCATTAAATTCATCAATGCCAATTACTTCTTCTCCCTGTTGCAATAAGGTATTGACCAGGTGAGAACCTATAAACCCAGCAGCCCCAGTAACGATAATTTTAGTCATGTTCCCGATGTTTTGAAATGTTTATGATTTTTTTTATCAACGTCATTCTAACTGTTAATAAGTTATGCTAAGTTGTGCTAATTTTTTAACTAGACATTTTCTTTTTACTAAAAACCACAAAACTTTATAGTTTGTTGACAATTTTAGTAAATCGTGATGAATTTGACTTACTAAATTAAGTGTTCCTAGTTTCCCCTTGCCCGTTCAGACCTTGATTATTAGGATAATTAGTGAAAAAATTAATCTGCGAGTAACTTTGTGGCATTCGCACTTTGACAGGAACGCACGAGGAAATAAGTGAAAGTTTTAGTTGTCGGTAATGGGGGACGTGAACACGCTCTAGCGTGGAAACTGCTACAATCAGACAAAATTGAGCAAGTTGTCTGTGTACCTGGGAATGGCGGTACTGCAACAATGGAACGTTGCCAAAATTTGCCTTTAGCGGTAAATGACTTTGAAGGCATAGGCAAATTTGCTCTGGAAAAGGGCATTTTTTTAGTAGTGGTTGGTCCAGAAGTACCTTTAGCAAAGGGTATTACAGACTATCTGCAAAGTAAAGGACTGATGGTATTTGGTCCAAACAAAGCCGGAGCGCAAATAGAAGCTAGTAAAGCCTGGGCTAAAGCTTTAATGCAAGAGGCAGGAGTTCCCACGGCTAAAGCGGCAGTTTTTCAAGAAGCAGCAGCAGCAAAAGCTTATGTACAAGCAGAGGGAGTGCCAATTGTCATTAAAGCTGATGGTTTAGCTGCTGGTAAAGGTGTCATAGTAGCCCAAACCGTTGAACAAGCAGAAACCGCTATAGATGCTATTTTTCAAGGACAGTTTGGCAGTGCAGGTAATTTTGTTGTCATTGAAGAATGCTTATTAGGTCAAGAAGTTTCAGTTTTAGCATTAACAGACGGGTTAACAATTCGTCCCTTGTTACCTGCTCAAGATCATAAACGCATAGGAGAAGGCGACACCGGAGAGAATACCGGAGGTATGGGAGTGTATACGCCTACACCCATCGCCACACCGGAATTAATGGGGCGTGTGCAAACAGAAGTTTTAGAAAGAACCATCACAGCTTTAAGAAATAGAGGTATTGACTACCGGGGAGTTTTGTACGCTGGTTTAATGGTTGCAGACAATGGCGACTTTAGCGTTTTAGAATTTAACTGTCGCTTTGGTGATCCAGAAACTCAAGTCATTTTACCTTTGCTAGATACACCCTTAGAAGATTTAATCTTAGCTTGTATCCAGCAGCGTTTAGGAGAAATGCCACCTCTAACTTGGAAACCAGGTGCAGCAGCTACAGTAGTTGCCGCTTCAGGTGGTTATCCTGGAGATTATGAGACAGGCCAAGTGATCACCGGTATTGAAGCAGCAGAAACAGTAGGTGCAATAGTATTTCATGCCGGCACAAAGCTGAACTCAGACCAGCAAATCGTTACAGACGGTGGTAGAGTCTTAAATATTACTGGAATGGGAGAAAATTTTCAGCAAGCGATCGCCCAAGCTTACACTGGAATCAAACACATTCAATTTTCAGGAATGTACTACCGTCGAGATATCGGTCATCGTGTCTTGAAAACAAAGTGATACAGCACTTTGCAGGTAAATGAAGTACACATATTAACATTTTAATATAATAAATCTTGTGGGGTGGGCATCCTGCCCGCCTTTGTGTACCTCATTCAGATAAAATAGACTGTAATTTAGCAGGTTAGTAGGTTTTCCACCTCCCCACCATTCCATCTTCCCCATTTCTCCCTAACACCTTTTTTGAATTAACTGTTAATTTTTAAATGGTTGAGACAGAAAACACACAACTACTAACAGCTATAGTGATCCGATTTGATTCATGAATTTTTCGTGGAGGCAGGGAACAGGGAACAGGGAACAGGGAACAGGGAACAGGGAACAGGGAACAGGGAACAGGAAAGAAGGCTGTCAGTATTTATGGTGAGCGAAGCCGAACCATGTACTGAGTTCTGTTCAAAAATCAAATAGGAGTCCTATATATATAAATATATTTAAGATGCTGGCTTTTTTCACAACAATCCGCAACGTCATTAGCCATTGGTGGTATGAATTTACCCTCCAAACCAAACTTCTAGCAGTCGCCACCCTAGTTGTTTCCTTATTCATGAGTGGCCTAACTTTTTGGGCAGTCAACACCATTCAACAAGATGCACGTCTTAACGATACCCGCTTTGGTCGTGACCTGGGACTACTACTAGCTTCCAACGTTGCCCCACTCATCGCGGAAAACAATCTCACAGAGGTAGCCCAATTTTCCCAACGTTTCTACAGCAGTACATCTAGCGTCAGATATATGCTTTACTCTGATGAAACCGGGAAAATCTTTTTTGGCATTCCTTTTTGGGAAACCGAAGTAGAAAACTCCCTCACCATCAAACGAAAAATACAACTACCAGAAGATTATCCTGGTGACGATGACCAGCCAATGGTACGCCAACATAACACCCCAGATGGTTTAGTCACAGATGTATTTATTCCTTTAATAGAGGATCAAAAATATTTAGGCGTGTTGGCCATTGGCATCAACCCCAACCCCACAGTAGTCATTTCCTCCAACTTTACCCGTGATGTCACCATCGCTGTATTTATCACAATTTGGGTGATGGTTATTTTAGCAGGAGTAATTAACGCTTTAACCATTACAAAACCAATTAAAGAACTATTAGTAGGCGTTAAACAAATTGCCGCCGGGAATTTTAAACAGCGAATTGACCTACCACTGGGAGGGGAACTAGGAGAGCTTATTTTCAGCTTTAATGAAATGGCAGAGCGTCTAGAACGCTACGAAGAACAAAACATAGAAGAATTAACCGCCGAAAAAGCCAAATTAGAAACCTTGGTTTCCACCATTGCCGATGGTGCAGTATTAATTGACAACAATATGCAGGTAATTTTAGTCAACCCCACAGCACGACGCATTTTTGCCTGGGAAGGGGTTGATGTGGTAGGTAAGAATGTACTGCATAACTTACCCCAAAGCGTACAAATGGAAATTACCCGCACCTTGTACGAAATGGCAGCCGGTGAATGTGAAAGTGCTGAGTTCCGCATCCCCCTCAACCAACCCACCAAACGCACTATCCGTATTCTTTTAACCACAGTCCTGAACCTGCAACGAGAAAGTATTAAAGGTATCGCCATTACAGTGCAAGATATCACCCGTGAAGTAGAACTGAATGAAGCCAAAAGTCAATTTATCAGCAATATTTCTCACGAACTACGCACACCATTATTTAATATCAAGACCTATATAGAAACACTCCATGACTACGGTGAAGACTTAGGAGCAGAAGACCGCCGCGAATTTCTCGCAACTGTAAATCATGAAACCGACAGACTTACCCGCTTAGTCAACGATGTATTAGATTTATCAAAACTAGAATCCGGTCGCACTTACAACTTTGATGGTGTTGATTTAGCACAAGCATTAGAGCAGACCTTACGCACTTACCAACTCAACGCCAAAGATAAAGGAATTGAACTGGTTCAGGAAGTAGCCCCGAATTTACCGCTAGTAATGGGTAATTATGATTTATTACTGCAAGTTTTTGGTAATTTAATCGGTAATGCGCTCAAATTCACTCCCGCAGGTGGTCAAGTAGCCATTCGCGCCTACCAGCTAAAGCCTCCCATATCAGAACAAAAGCATCCCCTAGTCAGGATTGAAATTAGTGATACAGGTATAGGTATCGCCCCAGAAGACCAACAGGCAATATTTGACCGCTTCTTCCGGGTGGAAAATCGAGTTCACACCCTGGAAGGTACAGGTTTAGGTTTATCAATTGTCAGAAACATCATGGAAAGACATCATAGTCAAGTACATTTAGTCAGTGAAGTTGGTGTAGGTACTACTTTCTGGTTTGACTTAGCCATATTTGATGAAGAAGCCGTACCCGCATTGCTGCAAACCACAGGTGACACATCTGAAATAGCAAAGGTTTGACGCTTAACTATTAGGACTTACGCAAAATATCTCTCAAACCCTCTTTCCTTCGTGTCCTTCGTTGCTTTGTGGTTGATTCTGCCGATACAAAAAAGCTAACTAATGCTAACAAAAGTTGGCTTTTTCTTCCTGTTTCACCCTAGCAGTGTCGGCACTATCTAGTCCACAGGCTAACACGATCAATCTGACCGCTTCTTGTTTTAAATTA
>NZ_BJCE01000246.1:0-7954 GCF_005402885.1 Sphaerospermopsis reniformis | reverse complement strand
AGTAACACTCCAGTTAAACCCTGCTAAAATGGAACTAATTTCCGGTTTCATTGACACCTACCTCAGATTAAACACCACAGAAGAACAACAACTAGAAACAGAATTAAAACAAGCTAACTTAGTAGAACAGGAACAAATCATGGAAATTGTTACCAGTTGGATGGAAAAAGGAATTGAACAAGGAGAACAAAAAATAGTTAAAAAGCTACTAAAACGGCGTTTTAATAATATTACACCCAGCCTAGAAAACAGGATTAATGAATTATCTGTAGAACAGATAGAGAGTCTAGCAGATGCTATTTTTGATTTCCAATCTGTAGATAATTTAATTAACTGGTTAGACCAACAAAAATAACTTAAAATAACTTAATTGTAGGTTGGGTAGAACAAAGTGAAACCCAACCAATTTAAAATATTTACAGCATATTTCATCTACATGATGTACAGAACAGGCAAGACTTGTACTGAGCGGTTAGTGAGCGGAGTCGAACTATGTCGAAGTGTGCCTGTGCTACAAGGGTTAAGAATATTAGGATTATACTGAAAATATTTACAAAATTTGGTCATGCACTGATGCACACAGAAAAAGAATTTGAACACACCATCGAAGGGGAACTACTACAACACAGTGGCTACCACCAGGGAAACGCCGCAGCTTATGACCCAGAAACCGCCCTTTTCCCCACAGAAATCATCAACTTCATCCAAACCACCCAACCTAAACAATGGCAACGCCTAGCCACCAATAAAGACCCCCAAAAAATCCTCATAGATAGCCTCACCAAAGAACTTAAAAGCCGGGGAATGCTAGATGTCCTCCGTAATGGTTTCAAATGCTACGGTAAAACCTTACGAGTCGCCTACTTCCAACCTAACACCGCCATGAACCCGGAGACCTTGGCACAGTATCAAAAAAATCGCCTCACCATCACCCGCCAAGTGACAATTAAAACCGGACGTATACCTGATATCCTCCTCAGTCTCAACGGCCTACCCATCGCCACCATCGAACTGAAAAACCCCCTCACCCAGCAAACCTACCTCAACGCCATCCACCAATACAAACAGGATAGAGACCCCAAAGACCCCCTATTTGTCTTTAAACAACGGTGCTTAGTCCACTTTGCCCTAGACACAGAAGAAGTATGGATGACCACCAAACTAGCAGGAGAAAATACTTACTTCCTCCCCTTCAACAAAGGCCATAACCACGGTGCTGGCAACCCACCGGGGGAAAATGGCGAATATCGCACCAGTTACTTTTGGCGAGAAGTATTACAAAAAGATAGTTTATTAGATATATTAGCCCGATTTTTACACATAAAAATTGAAGAAATCAAAACACCCACAGCCACAGGAATTAACTATCAAAAAAAAGAAACTTTAATTTTCCCCCGCTATCATCAACTTAATGTAGTTCGTCAATTAATTGCACATACCAAAAAACATAAAGCCGGACATAATTATTTAATTCAACATTCCGCAGGTTCAGGAAAATCAAACTCTATTGCATGGTTGGCACATCGGTTAGCCAACCTCCACGATAACCAAGATGAAAAAATCTTTCATACCGTCGTCGTTATCACCGATAGAACCATCTTAGACCAACAATTACAAAACACCATTTATCAATTTGACCATAAAGCCGGAGTGGTGCAAAAAATAGATGAAAACACCCAACAACTAGCCACAGCTTTAAATGATGGTGTACCAATTATTATTTCCACCATTCAAAAATTCCCCTTTATTAATAAAGCCATCGAAACCTTAGCTAAAAAAGGTAAAACCATAGACATCACCACCAAAGATAAACGCTTTGCTATTATAGTAGATGAGGCACATAGTTCCCAAAGTGGAGAAACCGCCAATGAACTGCGGCAAATTCTTAATCAAGATGGCATTGAATCAGCCATTGCTGCCCAAATTTTAGCAGATGAAACAGAAGAAGACTTAACAGACCAAGCCAAACAAGAACTATTAAAAGAACAAATTGCCCGCACCAAACAACCTAACTTGAGTTATTTCGCCTTTACAGCTACACCCAAACAAAAAACCCTGCTGGTATTTGATGAAGCAGGAGAAAACGGTCAATCTCCCTTTCATCTTTACACCATGCGGCAAGCAATTGAAGAGGGATATATTAAAGATGTACTAGCCAATTATACCTGCTATGAAAGATATTATGAATTGGTGCAGCTTTCCCAAAATAACCCCGACTTACCCCGTCGCCAAGCAGCCAAAGCCATTGCTAGATTTATCGAACTTCACCCCCATAACATCGCCCAAAAAGTAGAAATTATCATCGAACATTTCCGCAACCATACCCGTCATAAAATTGGCGGTAAAGCTAAAGCAATGGTTGTCACCCGTTCCCGTGAACACGCAGTGAGATATAAACGGGAATTTGATAAATATATTAAAGCCAAAGGTTATAGTGATATTAAATCTTTAGTCGCTTTTTCTGGTTCTATCACCTTAGATGAATTACCAGATGAAACATTTACAGAAGTCAACATGAATGGAGGCATTAAATCTCAAGAAATTGCCGATAAATTTACCAGTGATGCTTACCAAGTATTATTAGTAGCAAATAAATTTCAAACTGGATTTGACCAACCATTACTACATACAATGTTTGTAGATAAAAGGCTAGATGGAGTCCAAGCAGTGCAAACTTTATCTCGCCTCAATCGTACCACCACAGGGAAAGAAGACACCTTTGTACTGGATTTTGTCAACAAACCAGAGGACATTTACAAAGCTTTTAAACCTTACTACGAAGAAACCCTTGTAGGAGAAACAGCAGACCCCCAACAATTAAATGATTTATCCTATCAACTTTATCAATGGCAACTTTTTAGCCTAGATGATGTTAACCAATGGTGTGAAATTTGGTTTCGTCCCAAAACTTCCTTGACTGGCGGTGAACATCAAAAATTAAATAGTTTATTAGATCCAATTGTAGACAAATATCAAGAATTAGCAGAAGCAGAACAAGAACAATTTAAAAATCAATTAACCAGCTTTCGTAATTTGTATTTATTCCTAGCGCAAATTATTCCTTATCAAGATTCAGAACTTGAAAAACTTTATGCTTACGGACGATTTTTACTCAAGAAATTACCCAAAAGTAAAAACGCTCCCCAAATTGATTTATCTAGGGATATAGAAATTAAATATTATCGCTTAGAAAAAATCAGTGAAGGCAAAATTGATTTAAAATCAGGTACAGCAGAACCATTAACAGGTGCTACAGCAGTAGGAACTCGTCAACCAGATAGAGAAGTTCCCCTATCCCAGCTTATAGACTCTCTTAATGAACGGTTTGGGACTAATTTTACCCTAGCAGATCAGTTATTTTTTGAACAAATCACCGAAACAGCTATTAGTAAAGATGATATCAAACAAGCAGCCCAAGTCAACAGCAAAGAAAACTTCGCCCCTGTCCTAGAAAAGCATCTGGAAGCGTTGTTTATTGAACGCATGGACGGGAATGAAAAAATCTTTATGGAGGTGATGAATAATGAAGAATTTAAAGCGGTGGTGTTTGAGAAGTTATTGGCTAGTATTTATGAGAGTCTTAAAGGTGAGAATTTATGATAGTGCGATCGCCAATTCTGTAGGGTACGTTAATGAAATGTAACTAAAATTTCGTCAGGAGAAATAAGCTGTTACACAGCTAAATTGTATAATCCTAATATTCTGAACTCTTGTTTAACAGGCAAGATGCCTGTTCCACTTATACAAATTAAATGCACAACAGCTTAACTTTGGTGAAATCAGCACCATGTCCTATTCGCCATTAAACCATATTGCCTTTATCCAAAAAATGTGACACAATCATTACCGTATCTGTTTTTTCTCTGTAAATCAGATGGTGATAGGTGTGAAACTACGTCAACGCTATCAAATCAGCCGCGTTTTAGGTAGCGGTGCATTTGGTGATACTTACCTAGCGCAAGATTTAGATTTACCTAACCATCCTCAGTGTGTGGTGAAACATCTACAAATTAAACCACCCAACACCGCAGCAGCTTTACCTGTTGCTAGAAGGTTATTTGCACAGGAAGCAGAAACATTACAGAAGTTGGGATCTCATGATCAAATTCCGCAACTCTTTGCTTATTTTGAAGAAAACGGTGAATTTTATTTAGTTCAGGAATTTGTTAAAGGTGAAGATTTAAGTAAGGAAGTTTATCCTCAAAATAAGTTACCTGAAAATCAGGTGAAAAAGTTACTGATCGAAATTTTAGAAGTTTTAAATTTTGTCCATCAACAAAATATTATTCACCGCGATCTGAAACCTCAAAATATCATGCGTCGCAGTGGGGATGGTAAGATTATGTTGATTGACTTTGGTGCAGTGAAGGAAACCATGACGGTAAACTCCCAAGGTCAAACTATTTTAACTGTTGCTATTGGTACTCCTGGTTATATGCCTAGTGAACAAACCGCAGGAAGTCCAAAATTAGCAAGTGATATTTATGCGGTGGGAATGTTGGGAATTTATGCTTTGACGGGAATACAACCCCACCAATTACCTAAAGATCCTACCACTGAAGAGGTAATTTGGCGCAATTGGGCAAATGTCAGTGAAGATTTTGCCAAGATTTTAACTAAAATGGTGCGTTATCATTTTAGCGAGCGTTATCTAAATGCAGGACAAGCACTAAAAGCTTTAACTCCTGCACCTCCACCAGCACCAGCACCAGCACCAGCACCACCTCCATCACTTCCTCCTCCAAAAACAGATCGTCGTCATTTCTTGCAACTTGCTAGTGTTGCTGTGGGGAGTTTTGGTTTAGCTGTTATTGGTAATAAGTTATTTTCTGGGAGTGGGGAAAAAACAACTTCTGTTTCGACCACATCTTCTCCTTCACCTTCCCCAGAACCAAGTCCCCAAGTTACTCAAACTCCTGTTTCGACCACATCTTCTCCTTCACCTTCCCCAGAACCAAGTCCCCAAGTTACTCAAAGTCCTATTTCGACCACATCAAATAATTCCAACCTGAAAACCTTTAATTTTGAAGTTGTGAAAACCAACTCACAAGGAAGCATGATTAATAAAAGCAATGCTTCTGCAAGATACTATGAAGAGGATTTAGGAAACGGTGTAATTTTGGAAATGGTGGAAATACCAGGAGGAACATTCCTCATGGGTTCACCAGAGAGCGAAGAGGGTAGAGATTCAGATGAAAGTCCCCAGCATCAAGTAACTGTTCCCAGTTTCTTCATGGGTAAATATCCAGTAACACAAGAACAATATCAAGCGATTATGGGGAATAATCCTTCTTATTTTAAAGGTAATCGTTCGACTTCGCTCACCAACCGTGGTTCGACTTCGCTCACCAACCGTGGTTCGACTTCGCTCACCAACCGTGGTTCGACTTCGCTCACTAACAAACGTCCTGTAGAAAACGTTAATTGGAATGATGCGGTTAAATTCTGTCAAAGGTTAAGCCAAAAAACAGGAAAAAACTACACATTACCCAGCGAAGCACAATGGGAGTATGCTTGTAGAGCAGGAACTACCACACCTTTTTATTTTGGTGAAAGTATTACCCCAGATTTGGTAAACTATGATGGTAATTATCCTTATGGTTCTGCCCCTAAAGGTATATATCGTCAACAAACCACAGATGTAGGAACTTTTCCCCCTAACGCCTTTGGTTTGTATGATATGCACGGCAATGTTTGGGAATGGTGTTTGGATGATTGGGTAGATAACTATAATAACGCGCCTATAGATAGTAGTGCTGTGACAAGCCAAACCCTACGTAAGGTGATGCGCGGTGGTGCTTGGGTAAGCAACCCCAGTCTTTGCCGTTCTGCGTTTCGTAAAGACCTCAATCTAGACAATAGAAACGACTTCCCCGGGTTTCGGTTAGTAGTTTCCGGCGCAAGGACTCTTTAGTTCTTTACTCTCTTACCCTTTTACCCTCTACACTTTTTCTTTTTTCCCTTTTTCCTCGCCGTCAGGCGATCAAGTTTTTTTACGGTTTTTAATATGTCCGAATCAGGATATCCAGGATTTGAGGATTTACAGGATGGGGATTTTCGACTTCTTGCGTTTGGTTATGGGAAGTCAGAAAACCCTTTTTATTAAGTTGGGAGTAGGGGATATAAAGACATAGTAATCCCTTGGGTCTGTCTTTTTTATCATAACATAAGCTGTGGAGATGTCAAGAACCTTGAAAATTCGTTGGTTGATTTTGGCTTGTTGACATGATTCTCAATAGTTATTGAGAATAAGACAGATTTTATTGATAATAAAAGGTTTGTTGATCTTTTTTTTGTCTGAATCAGGATATTCAGGATTGAAGGATGTACAGGATGGGGTTTTTTCATTTTTTGGTGTTTAGTTATTTAAAAGTATGATAATTTAGGATTTATTTTATCCAGGGAATAAATTAAGAGTCTAAAAGCTAAAGTTGGTTAAAACCGACTATTTTTATCTGATTCTATCCTGTAAATCCTCAAATCCTGGACATCCTGATTCAGACAAATAAAAATCATTGCATCTCACAAATAACCTCTCAAAGACAATCCTGTAAATCCTTAAATCCTGGACATCCTGATTCAGACAATTTCCCAATCTTCTAATTTTAATTCGGGTATACGTGAAAATTCTCTGGTGTTGTGAGTGACTAAAATTAAATTGTTGGTTAAAGCAATAGCCGCAATTTGTAAATCATAACCACCGATAGGTGTTCCTTGTGCAGTGAGTTGAGCGCGAATGTTTCCGAAAATAGTGGCAGCTTGATCATTAAAAGGTAAAGAGACAAACTGATTGAGAAAATCTTGCTGTAATTTCAAATTACGTTCTGGATAAGCACTACGCATTGCACCATAAAATAGTTCACCTTTGACAACTGAACAAACAGCGATTTCTGAAAGTGGTATGTTCTCAAGTTTTTTCTTTAAATAGAGATTTTTACCTTTGAGATAAACAATACAGGTATTAGTGTCTAGTAAGTAAATCATTAAAATGTTTCTCTCTCTGGTTGTTCTGTTTGTGGATGTCTGATAAATGTTTCATCCTGAATACATCCATAAAAATCACTGATTTTGATTGTGTTTTGAGTTTTATTTTGAACTGTTGCTGTTGTTTCATAGACAAGAACAATATCTAGTTCTGTTCCTTCTTGTGCTTCGGGTAAATGAATCTGCAATAGTCCATCTTTACCAATGCGCGATCGCACTCTCATACTGTGCATCATTAATTTTTTTCCTATATTCCAATAGTTATGATGTAATTATAAACAATTTTTGGCAATATTTTTATTTTAAAATAGAACAATCTAACAATATTACTCTACTCATTTATATTGACAACTTGTTTTTATTCAAAGCTGCTTCAATTTGAGGATAAGTTTCTTGATCATAGCCTGATTCATCAGCTATCCATTCGTCTACAAGTGCGATAATTTTTTCTAAAGAATTATTATTTTCTGGTTTTAATTCGCTTAAAGATTCTGTTGTAATTGGAATTTCGATACTGTGAGAGTATGATTTAATTTGAATTAAAAAATCTACTTTTGTTTTAACTGCCAGTAGTTCTTCAACAGAAAGAGAGTCTAGATGTTGAATAACATCAATCATTAATATTTTAGTCATAGTTTATTTCATTGTATAGAAAATAGTATACTTATTATATCACATTTTCAAAGGTTTTGTAAATCATGTGATATCTTTCGTAAAAGTAGCGATCGCCAAATCCCAATTATTAAAATTACCAAAAAATCCTGTAAATCCTCAAATCCTGGATATCCTGATTCTGACAAAAATCCAATTTTTGACTTTTGACTTTTGACTTCCCGAAGGGTGTCCTGATTCTGACAAAAATCCAATTTTTGACTTTTGACTTTTGACTTCCCGAAGGGTGTCCTGATTCTGACAAAAATCCAATTTTTGACTTTTGACTTTTGACTTCCCGAAGGGTGTCCTGATTCTG
>NZ_BJCE01000245.1:0-8011 GCF_005402885.1 Sphaerospermopsis reniformis | reverse complement strand
AAGTGTGCATTTTTTGGGATTTCAAGAGATGGCAAAGAAATTTTCAAATCTCCTCCTGACTCCTGACTCCTGACTCCTGACTCCTATGCCCTCACGGAAAGACTTTCTCAGCAACCCCTATTTATATATGTCTTGGGAAAGTAGACAAAATCATCATTTAAAAGCCCTAAATAGTAATAGTGTTTAACCAAAACCCTTTCTAAGTTTTCTGGTTGTGTACGTGAGAAAAAAATATGACTACAACCTTATTACAACCCAATTCCTTGGAATCATTACTAGGTAAAGAAGCAGAAGATTTGCTAACATATAAAGCCAAGGTTTCTTCAGATTTGCTGCATTTACCAGGAGCAGATTTTATAGATCGAGTTTGGATCAATAGCGATCGCTCTCCCCGTGTGGTAAGAAATTTACAACAAATCTATTCTACCGGACGTTTAGCAAATACAGGCTATCTTTCTATCCTCCCTGTGGACCAAGGTATTGAACACTCAGCGGGGTCTGCTTTTGCACCTAATCCAATTTATTTTGATCCCGAAAATATTGTGAAATTAGCAATAGAAGCAGGTTGTAATGCTGTGGCTACAACTTTAGGTGTATTAGGCAGTGTGTCCCGCAAATATGCCCATAAAATTCCCTTTATTGCCAAAATAAATCATAATCAATTGTTGACTTATCCTAATCAATTTGACCAAATTATGTTTGCAGACGTTTGGCAAGCTTGGCATTTGGGGGCAACCGCAGTCGGGGCAACAATTTATTTTGGTTCACCAGAGTCTGATAGACAAATTCAAGAAGTAAGTCAAGCTTTTAAACACGCCCATGAATTGGGTATGGCAACTGTGCTTTGGTGTTATTTGCGAAATAGCAATTTTCAACAAGATCAAGATTATCACTTAGCTGCTGATTTAACTGGACAAGCGAATCATTTGGGTGTCACCATTGAAGCAGATATCATTAAACAAAAATTACCAGAATGCAATCATGGTTATGAAGCAATTGCTAAAGCTACAGGTAAAAGTTACGGTAAAACTGATGAGCGAGTTTACACAGAATTAACCACAAAACACCCCATAGATTTAACTCGTTATCAAGTATTAAATTGTTATGCTGGCAGGGTAGGATTAATTAATTCTGGAGGTACTTCTGGTAAAAATGATTTTGCTGAAGCGGTACGAACTGCTGTAATTAATAAACGTGCTGGTGGTACAGGATTAATTTCTGGCAGAAAGACTTTTCAGCGTCCGTTTGAGGAAGGGGTGCGCTTGTTTCACGCTATTCAAGATGTTTATTTATCACATCAGGTAACTATAGCTTGATTTTGCAGCTTGATTTTGCAGCTTGATTTTGCAGCTTGGTTTTGTTTTGTTGCAAATACCTGATGTATGAAATGATTTTTTGATACCGCAGCATGGTGTAAGCCATCAAAGTCTCATCATGGGGATAGGAAACCTGTAGGGGTTTAGCATTGCTAAACTCCTACTGCTGTATTTAGGGTTTGCTGAAAAAGTCCCTTCATTGAGGCAGGGAATAGGGAATAGGGAATAGTTTGAGCTATCTGTTATCCCCAGATTTTCTAATTTATCAGACCCAAAATGCACAGTTTTTAAGGTGTACCCTTCAAAAATCATGCACTTTCTTTCCTCCTGATCAGCCTCAAACCTTTGATTTACGAGTATTTTGGGTTTATTCAGCAAGCCCTATTTACATTACTTTTTATATACATTTAACCAACCCCAAGTAAGACGTTAGTTAAAGGAGATTTTTTTAAGATTTAGGCATTTGTAAAATATTCAAAAGGACATTTTTCTCATGTGGGAAATAAAGAGATTATTTAATCAAATTCACCGCCAACTTGCTATATTGATGTTAGCTGGTTTAATCTGGTTAATTGGCTTACCTATGCTTTCGGCTCAGGCTGCTGGTTATTATTCCCTGAAAAACCAAAAGCCAGAAATAACTCGACCATATTATTCTAATAAAGCTGGGAAATTAGTGAGAACTGATGTTGTTAGACCTTTTTACTCAACTAAAGAAAGGGGGAAAGCCAAGGTATATACAAGACCAGAAATAGGTGATGATTATATCGAAAGTGGCAAGCGTGCAGGTGAAGTAATTCCTAAAGATTTGGGAACTGGAAGTAGACAAAAAAATCCGATCAAGATGCTCAAACGTGCAGGGGAAGAGTTGGGTAATGAACCCCTAAAACGAACTTTTGGCGCACAGGATTATGAAAAGAGTGAAATTGAACAGGAGTTAATCAGAAATAAAGCTGCAAGAGGAGATTATTAAGTAGGGGTTGCTGAGAAAGTCTTTCCGTGAGGGCATAGGAGTCAGGAGTCAGGAGTCAGGAGTCAGGAGTCAGGAGGAGATTTGAAAATTTCTTTGCCATCTCTTGAAATCCCCAAAAATGCACACTTTTTCCGGTATACCCTTCAAAACCCTTGCACTAATTTCTGTGTTTATCAGCCTCTAACCTTTGATATATCAAGGTTTTAGGTTTATTCAGCAAACCCTAAGTAAAAATTGACAATTGACCATTGACAATTGTTTCATTTAAGGTTTAAAACCTCCCCTTTCCAGGGAAAAAAGCAAAAAATTCCGCAGAATAGGCTTCTTGCCTTCTGCCTTCAGCCTGATCATAACGACAATTTTTAACGCTTACCTACTTATCACTGTTGAATATGGCTGTGTAAAGCCACAAGAGTTTCCGCTAATTGGTTTAAACGAGTTTCCAGAGATTGTTTACGTCCAAAAAGCTGACGTAATTTTTGGTAACGGGCAATAGCCATGCTAACTTGAGGAACTTGATCAACTGGACATTGACGCGACCAGGCTTTACCAGTAGCATCAATTCCACAAAGGCGGTAGCCAGTACGGGATGATTGATAAGAAGCATTCTCTTTTGACTCGCAAATCTCTTGCACATAATCCATTAGTCGTTCAACTTCCCCATGACGCAGGGTTGCAGTTCCCCCTGGTTCTGGTTCTTGGGGATTCGACTCTAACCAGCCATTAATCACTGGACCTTCTAAATAAATATCCTGAATTTGCTGGAGAATTGATTGTAATTCTGTTTGCCATCCTGCTACAATCTCTTGAATCTCTTGTAAAAGATTCATCGCTAATGCTGGATTTGCACCGTGACGATGGTTACTAAAGCTCGGTGTTTTAAACTTGGGTAAGCTAGGTGTTTTGACTTCAGTTTCTTGGGCTGGGAAAGTTTGTACGGAATTATGTTTAGAAAATAAATGTGGCTGTGATTGGGGATTGGTTTCTTTATTGGTATTTATATCAACTGTGTTAATGTCTTGATTGGCTGAATTTTCTTTAACTTCTTGGCTTTTTTTAGCTCCGATGCTAATTCTAAAGGAGAATGGGCGTTTTGTCCCATCACTGGTTTCTGGTGGTAAGTCGGTACTACGTATCCCTAAATCATGTAAAGTTGCCTCAATGCGTTTTAAACCTGGTTTCATAAACAGATCCTAAAGCTTCTTGTGCTGCCGATACTTTTTAACTATTATCATATCTTGCACCATCATCTTATTGTGAAAATCTAAGTCTACAACCCTGATTATTGCGTAGGGTGGGCAATGCCCACTGCACTTTTATTGAGAAGGTGCAAGATGTGAGTTTTGGAAGTTTGTCAAAAGTGCAAATTTATCTGGTTTTCTTGTGCAAAGGGTTGGTAGGCGTTGTATTTTTATTGGCAATTAATATAATTAATTATGAGTAGAGTTATTTTAGTAACAGGTCCAGCACGTTCAGGAAAAAGTGAATGGGCAGAAAATTTAGCAATTCAGTCCGGGAAACAGGTTATTTATATAGCAACAGCAATGGAAAATCCCCAGGATCAAGAGTGGCAAGAACGCATTGAAAAACACAAACAACGTCGTCCACAAGATTGGGTAACTCTGTGTGTACCTGTGGAACTGGCGGACACTCTCAGTAATGCCAAATCTGATACCTGTATTTTGATTGATTCTTTGGGAACTTGGGTAGCTAATTTTTTGGAAGAGGATGATTTAAGCTGGGAAACAACCTTAGCAGAATTGTTAGAAGTAGTACGTTTAATTGATGCTGATTTGCTGTTTGTTGCTGAAGAAACTGGTTGGGGTGTAGTTCCAGCTTATCCTATAGGTCGAAAATTTCGCGATCGCTTAGGTAGTTTAGTCCGTCAGTTAGGTGCAATATGTGAATCGGTTTACTTAGTAACTGGTGGTCATGTTCTTAATCTCAGTGTTCTTGGGTTTCCCTTACCACCAAGCAAATCTTAATGCAAAATTAAGGATTAATGGACTCAGATTCCCTCATTTAAATCTACAATTAATATATGGCAAACAAACAAAACGTAAAAAAATATCTTGCTCACTGGTTTCAATTAGGGAAGAAAGTGATAGTCGGTCATAGTAATCAAAGTTTCTTGCCTAACCCAGTGCTAAAGGGCAATAACTATAGTCCAGAGTTTGAAGAGTGTTGGCAACAAATTCTTGCCTTAGAAACCCGTGATTGTTATTTAGAAGATACTCAAGAAAACATAGCCGAACTGCTAACCCCAACTTGGGAAGTCCTGCCTTGTGGGCGCTGCGCGATGCCAGTACCTGTTAAAACTATGGGAATGCCATCAATATTGTGTCCTTGTTATTATTTGCCTACTTGGCCTAATAATGAACTACCACCGCCAAGATGTCCAGTTAATACTCAAGAACAATTGATAGAAATTCGCGATCGCTTGCTGGAAAATGTGCCTTCATCAATTTAACAATTTGTTCACAAAATAAGTTGTTAAATTATTTTTTGAAATTATTTTTGATTTTCACTCATAATTGCAGAGATCCCGACTTCTTTAAAAAGTCCGGGATCTTTTTGTTTACTTGCTTTCTTCCAAAATCAAAATCGAATCCGCACTGTGTCCAAACTCTTCTGGTGTATATTGCATATACAGGACAAAGAAATGTTTCCAGAGTCACAGAAAGAACTAAGTAGGGTTTGCTGAATAAACCTAAAACCCAGATATATCAAAGGTTACACGCTGATAAAGAGGAAAAAAGTGCAAGGGTTTTGAAGGGTATACCTGAAAAAGTGTGCATTTTTTGGAATTTCGAGAGATAGCAAAGAAATTTTCAAATCTCCTCCTGACTCCTGACTCCTGACTCCTGACTCCTGACTCCTGACTCCTATGCCCTCACGGAAAGACTTTCTCAGCAACCCCTACTTACGAAAATTCTACTGATTTCCATTTATCGTCTGTGTATGATGAATGGTTAGCAAAACAGCCAACATCAAATTTTGTATCTGATCAGTTAAGAATTTTATCGCCTAGTGATGGAAATTTATTTCTGATCTATCCTAGTGCAGAAACACAAAAAAAATTAGCATTTAGGGTTTGCTGAATAAACCTAAAACCTTGATATATCAAAGGTTAGAGGCTGATAAACACAGAAATTAGTGCAAGGGTTTTGAAGGGTATACCGGAAAAAGTGTGCATTTTTGGGGATTTCAAGAGATGGCAAAGAAATTTTCAAATCTCCTCCTGACTCCTGACTCCTGACTCCTGACTCCTGACTCCTATGCCCTCACGGAAAGACTTTCTCAGCAACCCCCATTTAAAGTTACAATAAATTCTCATCACCCTGTAGAGTCGTAGCTGAATAGGCAAAGGTTATTTTCACCATCAAACCCAAAATCAAATAATGAGATATTTTGGCATTTACCCCTGGTAATTGTAGACTGTAAGCTAGAATTAGTAAGCTTTATAGCTAAATAAATTTTCAAGTTATAGTGGGAGATAAAAACCCTATAAGACCAGGTTTTTCTGTAATTAAACCCACCGTTTCTCATGTTTATTATCATTAAACAATTTTGCCAAAAAATAAAATCTTTCTTCCGGAATGTGTCTAAAAAAAAGTGATGTTATAAATTAGGACTGAAGTTTTTATCCAAGGTATCGAACAATGACAAACGCACTAGAAAACAAATCTGCTAAAAAGGCAAAACAGTCTTTTATTCGTGTTGATATTGGCGTTCCTAAAGTGCCAGTCCGTAAAAACAACACCAAAAAGCAGCAACGTGAATTACTTAGTGACTGGGAACACGCTAGTTAATACGATTTTGGATTTTGGATTTTGGATTTTAGATTGTTTAAGGCTTGCTAGATAAGCTTTTCGTCTGTCGCCATCATTTTTTCACCTGGTATAATTTGCAAAATACAGGTGACAGCAAAGAAATTAACTTAACAACAAGACAGTACAAGCTAAAAAATTGTTAAATTAAGTTAACAGTGAAGACTGTACAATGTGCTTGAGTTTAGGTTAACAATGAAAGTAGCGATCACGGGAGCAACTGGTTTTGTCGGTAGTCGTCTAGTTAAACGGCTGCAAGAAGAAGGTAATAGAGTATTGGTGTTAAGTCGAAATACCAATTCTGCCCACAAGGTTTTTCCCTCTCAGGCTTTCCCAAATGTAGAAATTAGGGCTTATACACCAGGTGTATCGGGCGCTTGGCAAGATGCTGTTGCTGGTTGTGATGGTGTGGTAAATTTGGCGGGAGAACCCATCGCTGAGGAACGTTGGACACCAGAACGTAAGCAAGCTATTCTCAACAGCCGCAAACTCGGTACACAAAAAGTTGTGGAAGCTATAGCTACGGCTAACCCTAAACCATCGGTATTGGTAAACGCTTCAGCTATTGGTTATTATGGAACTAGCGAAACAGCTACTTTTGAAGAAAATAGCCCTTCAGGTCAAGATTTTTTAGCTCAAGTTTGTCAAGAATGGGAAGCGGAAGCGCAGAAGGCAACAAATGCCGGTGTGCGCTTGGTAATTTTGCGCTTTGGCATTGTTTTAGGTCATGGCGGCGCTTTGGGTAAAATGATTACTCCCTTCAAACTTTTTGCAGGTGGTCCCATTGGTAGCGGTCGTCAGTGGTTTTCGTGGATTCACATAGACGATATTGTGAACTTAATTATCCAAGCTTTAACCCAGCCCAAAATGCAAGGTGTATACAATGCCACTGCTCCCAATCCTGTGCGGATGAGCGAGTTAAGTAATACAATGGGACAGGTGATGAATCGCCCTTCTTGGTTGCCTGTTCCTGGTTTTGCTTTGGACGCATTATTGGGAGATGGGGCAATTGTAGTTTTAGAGGGGCAAAAGGTTTTACCTCAACGCACTCAAGCGTCAGGTTTTAATTATCAGTATCCAAATTTGCAATCAGCATTGATGCAAATTTTGAAATAATTGGTGATGGGTGATGAGTAATGGGTAATGGGTAATTGGGAAACTTCCTTCTATTCCCTATTCCCCATTTCCAGCCCCAACAGATATAATCAATATCTCAAACATGATATAAACAATAAACAAGAACATCTCTGGTAGGTAAATTTATGAACAACCTTTATGGAGAAGTTGATCCTAGAGATATTCCTGCCTATTCTATTAGCGATGCTGCTAAATACCTACGTATACCAGCAGGTACTATTCGATCTTGGATAGCAACAATATCAAATGGTTCTCAATTCTCCAAACCACTAATTTTAACTCAAGATATTAAACCAAAACTCCTTTCATTTATCAACCTCGTTGAAATTCATGTTCTTAGAGCTATTCGTAAACACCACCAAATGCAACGCGATAAGGTAAGAATTGCTCTTGATGAAATTGAGGATCAGTTTCAATTATCACACCCGTTAGCTCATAAAAAATTCCAATCTCATGGAGTTGACTTATTCATAGAAAAATATAGTTCTCTGATTAATAATGCCTCAGAATACTGGCTAACAGACTTGAAAAATACTTTTAATACTCATTTTCAGCGCATTGAGTTTGACAAGAATGGACTTGCTATTAAACTTTTTCCATTTACTTGTTCTCAAGAACAAGATAACCCACGCATTGTTGTAATTGATCCCAGAATTGCTTTTGGTCGTCTTGTAATTGCTGACACAGGAATACCTACTGCGGTTTTAGCTGAACGATTAAAGGCTGGTGAATCAATTGAGGATCTTGCTTTTGAT